>CAJPTB010000177.1 GCA_905373325.1 uncultured Ancrocorticia sp. | reverse complement strand
CAGCCTGACCAACCACTTTCAGCCTGACCAACCACTTTCAGCCTGACCAACCACTTTCAGCTTGACCTGCCCTCCCCCGGGGCGTCTATGCTTGGTGTCATGTTCATGCGAATGCCCAACTAGCGCACGCCCCGCTCACCGGCCCGGCGCTGCGCTGCAAGCCATCCGCACATTGTCCCACGCGGGCTTGCTCGGCAGCTGAACATAAGCGAGAACTATGCGACCG
Organism: uncultured Ancrocorticia sp.; assembly: GCA_905373325.1. Classification (GTDB taxonomy): domain Bacteria; phylum Actinomycetota; class Actinomycetes; order Actinomycetales; family Actinomycetaceae; genus Peptidiphaga. Next base: position 4,562 of record CAJPTB010000177.1, on the reverse strand, counting down.
TCGTCGCGCTGCCGTGTCTACTTGCCCCGGAACTTAAAAGGAGCAGAAATGACCGACAAGAAATGGGGCTTCGACACCCTCCAAATCCACGCGGGCCAGACCCCCGATTCCGACTACGGCTCTCGCGCCCTTCCCATTCACCAGACGACGTCTTTCGTTTTCCCCGACGCGGAGACGGCGGCCGGGCGCTTCGCCTTGACGGCGCCGGGAAACATCTACACGCGCATCACCAATCCCACGCAGGGGGTCCTCGAGGAAAGGCTTGCGGCCCTCGAAGGCGGCGCAGCGGCGCTCCTCGTCGCCTCGGGGCAGGCCTCAGAATTTTACACATTCCTCAACCTCGCCCAGGCAGGCGACGAGATCGTCGCGTCGCCGTCGCTGTACGGCGGCACGTACAACCTCCTGAAAGTCACCCTCGCCCAGGTCGGCATCGTCGTCAGATTCGTCGAGAATCCGGACGACCCCGAATCGTGGCGCGCGCTCGTCAACGACCGCACCCGCGCCCTGTACGGCGAGAGCATCCCCAACCCCAAGGGCGACATCCTCGACATCGAGGCCCTTTCGGAAATCGCGCACCAGAACGGCATTCCGTTGGTCGTCGATAACACGATCGGCACGCCTTACAACGTCAGGCCCTTCGAACACGGCGCGGACATCGTGGTCGAGTCGACGACGAAATTCCTCAGCGGCCACGGCACGTCGCTCGGCGGAGCCATCGTCGAAAAGGGCGACTTCGACTGGGCGAACGGCAAGTTCCCGCTGCTGTCCGAGCCGGACGAGAGTTACAACGGCCTGACATTCGCCTCCATCGGGCCCGGCGCGTTCGTCACGAGGATTCGCGCGGTGCTGCTGCGTGACACCGGCGCCGTCATCTCGCCCTTCAACGCCTTCCTTCTGGCTCAGGGGCTGGAGACCCTTTCGCTCAGGGTGGAGCGGCATCTGTCCAACGCAAAGGCCGTCGTCGAATTCCTGGACAGGCACGAGGGCGTCGAATCGGTCCGCCACTCCAGCCTCGTCTCCTCGCCTTACTACGAGCTCGCGCAAAAATACGCGCCGAAGGGCGCGGGATCGGTTTTCACCTTCGAAATCAAAGGCGGCACCGACGCCGGAAAGCGCTTCATCGAGGCGCTCAAGCTGTTTTCCAACGTGGCGAACGTCGGGGACGTGCGCTCGCTGGCGATCCATCCGGCTTCGACCACCCACTCGCAGATGACCGAGGAGGAGCTGCTGGCGGCCGGAATCACCTCGGGGACGGTTCGCCTCTCGATCGGCATCGAGTCGATCGAGGACATCCTGGCCGATCTCGATCAGGCGATCGCCGCGGCGACGGCCTGAACACAGAACACAGCGATGTCGCAGTCGATCGCCGACCGCCAAGCCGACCGCCCGCTTCAGGCCGACCGTCTGTTTCAGCCCGAGCACCCGCTTCAGGCCGAGCACCGCAAGTCAGCCCATCGCCGACCGTCGGCCCGGCCGTCGACCTTCGGCCAGTCGGCGTCTCTCGGCCCATCACGGGCCGAGGGCAGGGGCACACCCACGAACGGAAGCCAGCAGATGCCAATCAACTTGCCGAATTTTCTGGTCGGGCACCCGCCGCTCGACCACGTCACCGACGCCGAGCCCATCGGAGACTTCGACACCGGCTATTATCCGCGCCCACGTCTGACGATTCCGGTCACCGGAGCGTGGCGCGAGGGGGACGACCCGGGCGAGCGGCAGTTTGCCGACGTCGGCCCCCTCGAGCTGGAGCTCGGCGGGCGGCTTCCGAACGTGCGCATGGCCTACGAAACGTGGGGGAAGCTGAACGAGGACGCCTCCAACGCCATCCTTCTGTGCCACGCTCTGACGGGGGATTCGCACGCGACGAGCCGCGACGGGAAGTCGGGGTGGTGGAAGGACATCGTCGGACCCGGCCTCGCCATCGACACCGACCGGTACTTCGTGGTGTGCCCCAACGTTCTGGGCGGATGCCAGGGAACCACCGGCCCGGCCGACCTGGCGCCCGACGGCAGGCCCTGGGGGCCCCGATTCCCCGAGGCGACAATCCGCGACATGTGCGCGGCGGAGGCGAAGCTGGCCGACCTGCTCGGGGTCGAACGCTGGGCGCTGGTCGCCGGCGCGAGCTTCGGAGGGAATCGGACGATGGAGTGGGCGGCGTCGTTCCCGGAAAGGGTGGGGGCCATCGCGGTGCTCGTCTCGGGGCCGGCTTCCACGGCCGAGCAGGTGGCCTTCGCGCATTTCCAACTCAAGGCCGTTCAGGGCGACCCAAAATGGCGGGGAGGAAACTACTACGACGCGCCGGAGGGCGACGGCCCCGCCTTCGGCCTCGGCTTCGCGCGGGAAATCGCCCATCTGACCTATCGCTGCGCGCCTGAGCTCGATACGCGTTTCAGCCGCAACGCCCAGGAGGGCGAGGATCCCCTTCACGGCGGGCGCTACGCCGTCGCGAGCTATCTCGATTACCACGCCTATAAGCTGGCCATGCGCTTTGACGCCAATTCCTACCTCGTCATCACGCGTTCGTTCATGACGCATGACATCGGGCGGGGCCGCAGCGGCGTGGACAAGGTGCTCGAAAATATGACGATTCCGGCTCTCGTCGTAGAGGTCGACTCCGATCGGCTTTTCTATCCCAAAGACATGCGGATGCTGGCGGCCGCCCTGCCCGGCTGCAAGGGCGTGGCAACCGTCCGTTCGCGCCACGGCCATGACGGATTCCTCATCGAAAACAACCAGGTCACGGCGATTTTGAGGGAGTTTCTGGGCGAGCTCGACGAGGGTCGGGCTTAGCCCGGCCGTCCAAGCGCCAATGCGCGGGCCGACGGGCCTTCCAAGGCGTCGGCGGCGCGCTAGAAGTTCGACGGCGGCGACAGAACATGGCGGCGATTCTAGAACTGCTGTCCGAGCAGGCCAAGTCAGGTTTGGCGTGGCAGGATATAGCCATGGCAGAAAGATGGGAGCCGGATTTCCTGGGACCGGGTTTCTTCGCTCGAACATTCTCCCTTCCTGACGACGACGAAGGCGCCGTCGTCACGACCGTCGTGCGCTACCGACCCGAAACGTCCAATGTCGAAGCAGGCAAAGCGGATCGTGCACGCGCCGACGTCGCCCAGAATTCACCGAAGAAGACCGCGGATTCGCGGGTTGCACAGCATTCAGCAGGAGAGAACACAGATCTCAGCGTTGCAGCACATTCATCGGAGAAGACCGCCGGCCCCGGCTCCGAGCGGGAGCGCAGCGCAGAGCGGAAACGCGCCATCGAAGGAGAACCCGATACGGAACAGAAACGCACCGACCAGCCGAAACGCGCCGCCGAAAAAGAACCCGATACAGAACAGAAACGCACCGACCAGCCGAAACGCGCCGTCGAAAGGAAGCGCGGCGCCGAAATAGGGCGCAGCCCCGAGCCGGAGGGCCGGAAGACCAACCCCCGAAACCCGGCGTTTGCGTTTCTCGCCGTCCATGGGTGGAACGACTATTTTTACCAGACTGAGCTGGCGCGTTATGTCGATTCGATCGGCGGCGCGTTTTACGCGGTGGATCTGCGAAAGTATGGCCGTTCGCTTCGAGAGGGGCAGACGTTTGGCTACATTCGCGATTTCGACGAGTACGACGACGAGCTTCACATCTGCCGCGACCTCATATACGGGGAGCTCGGGCCGAAGATTCCGCTGGTCCTCTACGGCCATTCAACGGGCGGATTGGCTTGCGCGCTCTGGGCTGACCGGCATCCCGGCGCGGCGGACGGGCTCGTCTTGAATTCGCCGTGGCTGGAGTACCACGGCTCCACGGGTATGCGGCAGGCGGGAGCCCCCGTCGTCGAAATTCTCGCCCGCACGTCCCCGACGTTTGTTTTGCCGACGGCCGAGGATGACTTCTACCAGCGAGCTCTCACGGCTTGGCGGCCCGATCCCGATACCGAGGCAGTTCCCGGGCATGAGGGGTCGGACGACCCGTTTTGGACAACGGGATGGAATCCGAAGCCCGAGTTTCGCACCGGATCGGGCGCGCCCGTGCGTCCGGGCTGGCTGTCGGCCGTTCTCAACGGCCATGCGCGCGTGGCCGCCGGCCTCGACGTCGAATGTCCGATCCTCGTTTTGACGTCTGCGCGATCGCTGACCGGAAACACCTGGAGCGAGGATTTCCGGGCGGTCGACTCGGTGCTTGACGTCAAACAAATCTGGAAACGCGTGCCTGAGCTGGGGAGCCACACGACGCTCGTCAAGCTCGACGACGCCGTCCACGACGTCACTTTCTCCCGACGCGAGGTGCGGGAGCGGGCCTTCGAGGAAATTGGGCGATTTTTGAGGGCTTATGTGACGGACCCGGCGCGTATGTGACCCGCCTCCAGCTCAATCCATCCCCGGCGTACAGTTCGGGACAGACCCGGCGCGTATGCGACCCGCTGCCGTTTCGACAATTGCCATCCTGATACTCACTGCCCGCGGGGACAAGGTGGCCAATCGCAATTCGGACGTGAATAAGGATGTCATGCTCCCTGCCCACACGGAATAAGGAATGATTGCGAAATTCGAGTCCAAGAGGCGCACGCGATCCCTCCC
>CAJPTB010000176.1 GCA_905373325.1 uncultured Ancrocorticia sp. | reverse complement strand
GCGCATGGTGCGCTCGCGGAAAGCCCGCCGAATAGTCTGTTCCCGGAAACAGGGGACATTTCGCAACTCTTTGGCGCTGAGAGACGGGCCGTCGCCGACGACATCGAGTCGAGTACGGACGCCGTCTTTCGGTTCGGAGTCCGCGCCGCTGGCCGGCGAAGGCGAAACTCCCGCGGGAGAGGGGAAAGCGGGAGGAGACGCCGATGAGCACGTTCGCGCCGACGAAACTCCCGCGGGAGAGGGGGAAAGCGGTCAACCGGAGGGTTCAAAGTTCAGGAGGCCCGCGGCGCTGCCGATATCATTGGCCCATGCCTACGAAGATTCAGCGCCAGCTTGCCGCCAACCCGCAGATTCTCGTCGTGTGCACGGGAAATATCTGCCGCTCGCCGATCGGCGAAGTCGTGCTGCGCAACAGGATCGAGGGAGCGGGGCTGGCCTACGGCGTCGCCAGCTGCGGGGTTTCGGACGAGGAGCGCGGCAATCCGATCTATCCGCCCGCCGCCAGGGTTCTCCGCGAAGCCGGGTACCCCGTTCCCGTCCGCAGCGCCCACCGGGCGACGCGGCGCGAACTGGCCGAATCGGGGCTTATCTTGGCGATGACGACGGGGCACGCGCGGGCCTTGCGGAGAATGTGCGCCGACGCCGGGGTCGACGCGGCCCGAATTCACCTGTGGCGAGAGTTCGACGGCGACGGCCCGGGAGTCGCGCCCGACGGCTGCTTCGGCCCGGGCGGCGCGCTCGCCGACGGGAAAGAGCCCCGGGGCCGCTCCGAGTTCTACTACTCCAGCGGCCGGTGGGACGTGGCCGATCCATGGGGCGGCGGGCCCGAGGAGTACGATCGCACGCTGGCGCAGGTCGAGGCGGGCGCCGAGGGGCTGATCGCCGAGCTCACGCGGGGCTGACCTGACTGAGGCGGGGACGCGCGGACGGGGGCCGCAGGCCGAGCCCGCCGCTCATTTCATTTCCTTGTTGCCTGCCTCCTGAGCCTTCTTCAGGCCCTCGGGGACCGGATAGGACCCGAGGAAGGTGTCGAGCAGCAAGGGAGTGTAGGCTTTGGTCCCCGCGTTGACGGACGGGCCGACGGGCGGCTTCGTCGTCGTGCCCCTCGACGCCTCGACGAACGCCGAAACGTCCACGTTCCTCTTTCTCCAATAGTCGACGAAGGCCGACTGCGCCGCCACGGCCCCGGGGAAGGAGACGCCGCGTTCGGCAAGAGGCAGCTGGCCTTCGGCTGAGCCCAGCCACTTGAGGAGCTTTGCGGTGGCCGCCTTGTGCTTCGTTTTCGCGTTGCCGACGGCGGCGACCCCGTGAACGGTCGATATGCGGCCCTTCGGGCCGGCCACCATGGGGGCGACGCCCCATTTGAAGCCCTTGGCCTTGTCGGCGACTTCTTTGAGGTTGTACGGGCCGGATTGGAAGAGGGCGAGCTTCCCCTTGACGAACAGGTCGCGGGTGGAATCCCCGTTCGTGTTGGTGTCTGCGGCGGGCGGCGCCACGCGGTGGGCGTTGATCATCGCCACGAGGTAGGAAAACGCGCTGTTGCCCTGAGGCGAGGCGAAGGCGAATGCGCCGTCGGAGGCCTGGTATGTGCCGCCGGCCTCGGCCAGGAAGGGGAGGTAGACGGCCTGCATGTCGGCCTGCGCGTTGAACCCGTAGGTTGCGACGTTCTTTGCGTCGAAGCCGTCCTCGCCCGGATGCCTGCCGCTCTTGTCGACGGTGAGCTTGCGCGCGGCCCCCAGGAGGGTATCGCCTTGTCCCGCGTCCGGCGCCCACGTGAGATTCGAAGCGTCGACGCCCGCGGCCTCGACCGCGTCCCTGTTGTAATACAAGGCGATGGAATCCCACAGCTGCGGAACGCCCCACAGCTTCCCTTTGCGCGTGTAAAGGTCTACGACGGACTTCTGCCACTCCTCGTGGTCCGAGCCCACGGCGTCCTCGACGTCCATGAGGTTGCCGTTGTCGGCGTATTGCGCGTAATTCGAGGAGTTGACCCAGTAGACGTCGGCCATGTCGCCCGAGGAGATGTCGAGCGGCAGGCGGTCCCAGTAGCGGTTCCAGGAAACCACCTCGACTTTGACGTCGATTTCGGGGTTCTTCTTGTGGAACTCCTTGAAGGACTCCCTGTAGGCGGCCGCGGCCTCCTGGTCCCACACGCGGAAGGTCAGCCGCGTTCCGTCCGAGGAGTCCGAGGAGGAATCGGCCGGGGAGCAAGCGGCGAGGGCGAGCGTCGCTGCCGCGGTCAGCGCGGCGAGCTTCCTCTTTTGGCGTGTGAAGAGTCCACGGAGCGTCATGGGTGTTCCTTTTCGTGACTCGCTCGAAAATGCGGCGTTCGAGGAGGTTGAATGCGGTGATCTTATATCTTTTATCCTATAGAACACATTGGGCAGCTGTTGTATTCCATCCAGCGCGCCGCAGTGATTACCGGTACGTATGCGATGTTTGTTTCTTTTCGGTGGCCCGTGTGTTCATTGCATCTTGGGCTTGCACTGCGGACTACGTCCGGTTTTCCGGGGATCGCTTGGCTCTGCGGGCCGTTGGGCTGTTCCGCGACGTGTGCGGGCCGGCTCCGGGCGGCGGGGTTGCGACGCGAATCGCGCGAGTCCGGCGCCCTCGGCCTGGCGGGGCTCAGTCAGTTTGGCGGGGCTTGGTTGGTTTGGCGCGGCTCAGTCAGTTTGGCGGGGCTCGGTCGGCTTGGCGGGGCTCAGTCAGTTTGGCGGGGCTCGGTCGGCCTGGCGCGGCTCAGTCAGTTTGGCGCGGCTTGGTTGGTTTGGCGCGGTTCAGTCAGTTTGGGGCGGCGCCCGGCGGTCTAGCGAAGCCCCGAGATCCCCAGGGATCTGACAATCTGGCGATGGAAGACGGCGTAAAGGATGATGAGGGGCGCGAGCGCCAGGACGGTAGCGGCCATGACAAGCGTCCACTCGTCGGAATGCTCCTGCTGCAGCGCCTGCGTGGCCACGGTGAACACGTGCCACGTCGGTTCCGGGGCGATGATCGACGGCCACATGAAGGAGTTCCACTGCGAGACGACGGTGATGAGCAGGAGCGTGGCCAGAATCGGGCGGTTCATGGGAAGCATGATCGACCAGAGCGTGCGCCAGTGGCCTGCGCCGTCGAGCTTGGCGGCGTCGAGCACGTCGCTCGGAACCCCCTGGAAGTTCTGCCGAAGGAGGAAGATCGCGTAGGGGGAGCCCAGAAGGAAGGGGACGACGAGTCCCGCGAAAGTGTTTTTCATCCCCGCCTGGGTGAGCCCGGCGAACAGCGGGATCATCGTGACCACCGCCGGAACCATGAGGGTTGCGACGTAGGTCCAGAAGATGAACTCCCTGCCGGGAAAGCTCAGGCGCGCAAAAGCGTAGGCGGCTAGCACGGAGCAGACCATTTGGCCGACGGTCAAGACCGCGACCGCCTGAAGCGTCACCGCCAGCGGAACCACGAAGTTCGCGCGGCCCCCGAACAGCGAGGTGTAGTTCTCGACAGTCGGGGAGGACGGCGGCGAAAGCGGGTCGCCGCCGGCGAACTCCTCCGGGCTTTTCAGGCTGGTGAAGACCGAGAAGACGAAGGGCGCGACCGTCAGAATCGCCCCGGCGGCGAGAAACGCGTAGGTCGCCAACGTCGCCGCCCACCAGCTCGCCGGTCTGCGCGTCCGCCTGGCCGGCGATTTCGGCTCGGCGGCGGTCTGCGCGCCGCGTGCGCGCCCGGCGGCGCCCCGCATGTTCTCATTCACGTTCGTACACCGTCCGTTTCGAGAAATGGCGCTGCTGAAGGAGGGTCGCCGCCACGACGAAAACGAGGAGGACAACGGCCATGGCGCTCGCGCGTCCGATCCGGTTGGGGGCGCCGAAGGCCGTCCGATAGATCTGCGCGGCGACGACGTCCGTGGTCCCGCCCGGATAGCCGGGGTTGCCACCGGTCAGCCCGTAGACGAGGTCGAAGGCTTGAAAGGAGGAGATGAAAGACGTGACGAGCACGAAGAACGTGGTGGGGCGCAGCATCGGCAGGCGTATGTGCGTCAGGAGCCTGACCGGCCCGGCGCCGTCGAGCTTCGCCGCTTCGACGACGGACTGGGGGATCGCCTGCAGGCCGGCGAGGAAGAACAGCGAGATGTAGCCGACGTTTTGCCACACGTAGACGAAGGCGACGGTCGGCAGGGCGAGGGAGGCGTCGCTCATCCACTCGACCCTGTTGCCGAAAAGCGCGTTGACGAGTCCGTTCGAGGGGTCGAGAAGCCATTTCCACACGATTCCCAGCGTGAGGGGCGCGCAGACCCACGGCAGAACGTAGAGCAGCTGGAAAACGCCGGATCCGGGAAGCCTGCGGTTGAGGGCGACGGCGATGAGGAGGCCCGCCGCGACCGCCGCCGGGATCGCCATGAGGGAAAAAGCCGCGGTGACGAGGATCGAGCGGCGGAATCCGGGGTCGCCGAAGATGTGCGCATAGTTGTCCAAGCCCACGAAGCGCGGGGGCGATATGAGGTTCCAGTCCGTCAGTGAGGCGACGAGGACGAAGAAAATCGGCGCGAGGAGGAAAAGCCCCACGCCCACGAGGGAGGGGGAGAGCATGGCGAAGGCGGTCAGCCTCTCGCCGCGGACCCGAGCCACTAAGAGGTCACCGTGAAGATCGTTCCCAATGCCACCGTCACGCCGAGCATGCAGGTCGATGCGAGCATTCCCCCGGCCCACCCCGGCTTCGGCGAAAGCGGGCTGCGGCGCATGGGCAGGATTGGCGCGTCAGATTTGAGCTTGCGCGGCTGCTTCTTGAGCTGGGCCATAAGTTCCTTTTGGCGCGCGGAAGGCTCGTCGACGGCGGCGAGCTCGCCCTTTCCGGGCTCGACCTGCTGT
>CAJPTB010000175.1 GCA_905373325.1 uncultured Ancrocorticia sp. | reverse complement strand
GCAACAGCAGAAGATCGTCTCGGCCATAGCGGGCCTCGACGGCGAAGGAACATACGCCCACTGCTCGCGGCCCGCGCGCTCGTTCAGCGCCTTGACCAGGGCCGCGAGCGAGGCGTCGCGATCATGGCCGAATTTAGAGGAGGTCTCGATCTCCTCGAGCGAGACGACGGAGGCGTCGAGGCCCGCTATGGCCGAGACGATCTTCTGCTGTTGCCTCTCGAACGCCGCCTTGCTGTAAGCCCCCCGCACGTCGCATCGATTGGCGGTGACGGGGTTGCCCTCGCGGTCGTCGTAGGACTTGCACCCGGCCTCCGATTCGCCGAGGTCGGTGAAGTAGTTGAGGACGTTGAACGAGGAGACGGTGACGTCGCCTCCCACTTTCTCGGGCGCGGCCTTGCGCGTGTTTTCCACCTCGACGTACTCGGAGGACCTGTCTCCCGCCTCCTCGCCTGTCACGGGGGAGACGGGCTGAAGGTTCCATTGCTTGCGAAAGTCAAGGACTGCGGGCCTCTTCAGCGAGATCGCAGATCCGACGCGCGCGGGGCTCTGCTGCGACAGATACGGCAGCGGGACTTCGGGATGCGCGTTCTTCGCCCCCGTGTAGGCCCACGAAAGGCCGTCGTCGAGGGTGAGCGAGCGCGCCGCATTCGCCGCCGAGAGCTTCTCGATCTGCTCGCGGTCGGCCGTGGGGTTGAAGACGTCGGAGGGCTGGCGCAGCGGCTCCTCGCCGAAGGCCACGCCCAGCTGGCCGTAACGGTTGGTTTCGTAGTTGTTTGAGATCGTCATGCGGGCGCGAACGTCCACGAGCATGCCTTCGAGGGCCTCCTTGCCGACGTCGTCGGGAACCGCCGTCAAAGGGACGGGGACCGGCGGGGCCGCCTTCTCGTCCAGCTTGGAGAAGCTGGACGCGTTGATCTCGGTGAGGCCGTGGAACTCGGTCACCTTGCCCTTGACTTCGACGTACTCGCCGATTTTCACCGAGGAAGCGAGCCGGCGCGAGTGGACGAACAGGCCGTCGGAGGCGCTGCGGCGCCCCGCTCCCCCGCTCCCGGGGGTTTGAATGTAAGCGCCGTCGAAGCCCCCGGTCGGATACACGGCGGTCACCACGCCGCGGGTCGTCGCCGTCTGCCCCGCGAGCGGGCTCGCCTGGCCGGTCCCTTGAATTTCAGATATGGCGATTGCGCCGTTTGCCGGGGCCGTCGCCCCTTCGGCGGACGACGTCGCCCCCAACCCCAGCGCCCAAGCGAGCGCGAGCGCGAGCGCGCCAGCCGTGCGCGCCGCCGTACGTCCCGTCATCGCGACGTCCATCTATTGTTCCCTTCTTTCCCCGCCTTCCGCGAGGCGGCGTGACCAGATTGCGACCAGGATGCAACCAGATTGTTACAAGACTACTCCCGACATCGCGAGAAGGCCGCGTCGTGGCGGGCATTGCCGTAAACTGCCCCCGCCGTGGGGACCCGCGTCGGCGCGCAAGCCGTCCTCACCGCTCGAAACCGTACCTGCGCAAACGCCGCCGCGCGCTCTTCGTCCCCTCGGACTGGAGGGCGAGCAGCGTCGCGTAAATGCCGCCCGTGCGCGCAAGCTCCCGGGGAGCGCCGATCTCATCGACCTTCCCGTCTTTGAGCGTGACGATCGTGTCCACCTCCGCGATCGTCGAGAGGCGGTGGGCGATGATGATGCTTGTGCGGCCCTCCATGAGCGATTCCAGCCCGGCCTGGACCATGCGTTCGGAACGCGTGTCGAGCGCGCTCGTCGCCTCGTCGAGAACCAAGATGTCTGCGTCCTTGAGGATTGCGCGGGCCACGGCGATTCTTTGGCGCTGGCCGCCGGAGAGCTTGAGGCCGCGCTCGCCGATCACCGTCTGATAGCCGTCGGGAAGCCTGCGGATGAACGAGTCGGCGTTGGCCCGCTCCGCCGCGTTCACCACGTCTTGGCGGCTCGCCTCGCTTCTGCCGTAGGCGATGTTCTCCTCGACCGTCCCCGAGAAGAGCGAAGCGTCCTGGAAAACGACGCCGATTTTCCGGCGCAGCTGCGCCACCGGGAAGGCCGACGTCGGACGCCCGAACACGCTGATCCTTCCCGACCGAGGCTCGTACAGGCCCAGAAGGAGGGAGGCTAGCGTCGATTTGCCGCCGCCCGATTCGCCCACGAAGGCGAGGCGCTCGCCCACATGCACGTCGAATGACACGTCCCGCACAACGTCGTCGCCGTCCCCGTAGCCGAAATAAACATGCTCGAAGCTGACCGCGGCTTTCGATGCAGGCTTCGACGCGGGGCCGGCGCCGCCCGCCTCCGCGTCTGCCGCGCACGCGTCGGTGCCGGCAGGCTCTTCAGCGTTCTCGGTCGCGTCGGCGCCGTCGCCCCCGGTCAGCGGCCTCACGGCAGCGTACTCCCGCACGGGCTTGGCCAGGGCGCCTGCTTTCTCGGCCTCGGCGATCTCGCCTTCCACGGCAGGCCGGGCGTCGTTCATCTTCTCCATGACGGCGAAAAAGTCGCGGGAGCCGGCGACGGCGCGCTGAGACGTGTCCACGATCCAGCTCAGGTTCGCAATTGGCTGGCGGGCCATTGCGACGAGCTGGACGAGCACCACCATGTCTCCCACCGAGAATGAGCCGCGCGCGGTGTTGACGAAGATGATCGCATAAACGGCGAAGAACATGAGGCCCATGAAGCTGCGGCGGATGAAGTCCATCGTGTGCCAGTAGCGCGACTGCCGTTCCGTCAGGGTCACGGTCTCGCCGAAAAGCGAGGCGAAGCTCGTCAACTCGCGCAGTTCCTGAACGAAAGACTTGACCGCCTTGATTTGGCCGATCACTTCCATGAAGCGCCCGCTGGCCCGGTCGGTCTTTTCGTTCTTCTGCCTTTCGTAGACCTGCCAGCCCTTCGACGTGAGCATCGTCAGCCACAGATACACGGGGAAGACGAGAAATAGGAGGACGGCGAGCCAGGGAGAGTAGATCGCGGAGATCACGAGGACCGCGACCGTCGTCAGCAAAACCGTGAAGAGCGAGTTCGAGAACATCTTCGCGAAATTCGTCGCCTCGGCTATCGAGCGGTTGAGGCGGGAGGTGATCGTTCCCGTCAGCTCGTCGTCGAAATAACTCTGCGGCAGGGCCAAGAGTTTGCGAAAGTATCGGCTTGAGAGGGTGGCCCGCATCTTCTGGCTCATGACGTCGCCGTAGTAGTTTCCGACGGAGACCGCGGCGGTCGAAAGCAGGTCGATGGCGAAGAAGGCGGCGGCGAGCCACACAACTTTCCCGGCCGCGCCCTCCCATCCCGATCGGACGGCGTGGACGATCGTGTCCGCGGCGCTGCCGATGACGAAGGGGCCCGCAATGCCCGCCAAAGCCACCGCGACCGAAGACGCTCCGACGATCGCGTAGTACGGCGCAAGGTTTTTCGTGAAGCGCAGAAGGCGCACGAGACTGCTCATAGTTCCCTCCCAGGCTCTGCCTAGGCCAACACTACAGCTTCGGCGAGATACCCTTTGCCCATGCGCTGCCGTTACCTGGAGTCCGACCTGTGCCATTCGTGCACCCGGGCGAACGTCGCCTACGCCGAACAGCTTGCCGCCAAAGACGCGGCCGTTCGCGCACTCCTTGAGCGGTCCGCCCGCGCGAAAGGCTCCGCGTCCCCCGAAATCGAATGGGACCCTCCCTTCGCATCCGCCGAGGAGGGCTTTCGCAACAAGGCCAAGCTTGCCGTCGGCGGCACGCTTTCAGCCCCTACCCTTGGAATTCTCGGATCGGACAAGCGCGGCATCGACATCGCCGGCTGCCCCCTTTACGAGCCGGCCGTCGCCTCCGGCATCGAGCCTTTGCGAGAATTCATCGGTTTGGCCGGTCTGACGCCCTTCGACGTCCCAAGCGGCCGCGGCGAGCTCAAAAGCCTCATTCTCACCGGCTCGCCCGACGGCGAGCTCATGGTCCGCTTCGTTCTGCGCTCCACCGAATCCCTCGTCCGCATCCGAAAGCACATGGGCCTGCTGCGTCAGTGGCTTCCCCACATCGCCGTCGTCTCGGTCAACCTCCTGCCCGAAAGGAAGGCGGTGCTGGAAGGAGAGGAGGAAATCCTTCTCGGCCCCGAGCAGTCTCTGCGCATGGACTTGGGCGACGTCGTCCTTCGCCTTCGCCCCCAGTCCTTCTTTCAGACGAATACGCGCGTGGGCGTCGGGCTCTATCGCCAGGCGCGGGAGTGGGTCGGCCTCCTGTTCGACGCCGAAACCGCGGAATCGGCCGATTTGGAGGCTCAAGGCGCAGAGCCGGCGGCTTCGGCCTCGACTGGCGGGCGGCCGATCGAGCTGTGGGACCTCTACTGCGGAGTCGGCGGCTTCGCCTTGCATTGCGCGGGCCCGGGCCGCCGCGTGACCGGGGTGGAGCTTTCCGCCCAAGCCGTCGAAAGCGCGAGGGCGTCCGCCGCGGCCGCAGGAATCAACGCCGACTTCATCGTCGGAGACTCTCTGTCTGCCGCGCGCGAGCTGGGCTCCGCCGACATCGTCGCAGTCAACCCGCCGCGTCGAGGAATCGGCGACCTCGCCTCGTGGATCGACGCCTCGCGGATTCGATTCGTTCTCTATTCGAGCTGCAACCCCGCGAGCCTGGCCGCCGACGTCGCCAACATGCCGAGTTTCACGCCTGTCCGCGCCCGGGTCTTCGACATGTTTCCTCACACCGGCCACACGGAGACCCTCGTGCTGCTTGCTCGCAGGCCGAGGCCGGGGCCGCAATGTCTCCCACACCACTCGAGAAGCAGTTCTTGAAACTTTCCTACCTCGGCAGATTGCCTTGAAATGACAGGACTTCTTCACGCGCGACACTGTGGCGCGCGAAGATCCACCCGTAGGTGGAGGGAT
>CAJPTB010000174.1 GCA_905373325.1 uncultured Ancrocorticia sp. | reverse complement strand
GCGGAGCCAGAGGCCGGCGCGGCGGCCGCCAAGGCGGGAAGCGACATTTGGCCGAGGGCGATGCGCACCTGCGGCCATTTGGCGGCTATCGCCCACACGGCGGCGGCCGCGGCCGCGGCGAGCGCGACGCGGCGCATATTCGCGGCGAGCCTCGAAAACCGCCGCGAATCGCCTTCGGATCGCGCGTTCATTCGCGCTCCCCCGGGCACGACAGGCCGCCGTTCCCCCGCGCCGGCCTCTGGCTCCGCGTCCGTTTCAACCCCGAAATCCCGCGTTTCCTCTCGGCCAAGACTCGTTTCGGATCAAGGCGTTCGCCTTCCCGCTCGTTCCGCATCCGCCTCCGGCCCAGGCGCAGGATTGCGCGGGCGAGCGAGTCCGTCACGCGTACGGCGCGGAAGCTTTCCCGAATCTCGGCCGCCTCCGATTCATTCAAAGCGGGCTCGGTTTGATCGGCGGGAGCTCGGACATCCCCTGAATGCCCGGCGCCGTCGTCTGAGCGCCCGACACCGTCGTCTGAGCGCTCGACGCCGTCGACTGAGTGACCGGCGCCGTCCCTTCCAAACTGACCACGGGAGACTTCGTCTTCGGGCCGCCTCCGGGCGCGTGAACGTTCTCGATCCCGGGGCCGCTCCTGCGCCAAGGCTTGGAGGGCGTCCGCCAAGGCCAGGGCGTCGCCCGGCTCGACGAACCGTGCGCCGCCGCCCAGAATCCTGCGCTGAGGCGGAGTGTCGGACGTTACGACGACGCAGCCCGCGGCGATCCCCTGGTACACCTTGTTCGGCACCACGCGGCGGGCCTTGCCGGACGTTCCGAAGATTCCAAGGCAGACGTCGTGCGCGGCGACGACGTCGGGGAGGTCCTCCGAATCGACCCAGTCAATCCACGAAACTCGAACGTTTTCCCCCGAAGGAAGGGCGTCGCGCACGGCCTCGGCGTCCTGCCCGTCCCCTATGAGAGTGACGTCGATCCGGACGCCGCGGCCCTCGAGGATCGCCAGCGCGCGGGCGATTGTCGGAGCGCCTTGCAGGGGCGTGAAGAGGCCGAAGAAGACGACCGAAAGCGGGTTGTCGGCCCTCTCGTTGCCTGCTTTTCGAGCCTCGCCCTCAGGCGTTCGAGCACTCTCGGCCGACTCCGGCGCCTCGCCCTCGGCTCGACGGGCCTCGTCCCGGACCCGCCGAGCCCGGTCTCCGGCGTCGAACCATCGTTTGGGGGCGCCGACGGGAACGACTGCCTCTTTTCCCTTCGCGCGCGCCGGCAGGAGGGCGCGGTGGTCGTCGGTGTCGAGCACGACGACGTCGGCCGCCGCCAACGCCGCCCTGTCGACCCCTTCCAGCAGGCGGCAGGCGAGCCTGCCGCCGACGCCTCCGCCGAGGAGCCCCCTGTCCTTGGCCGTGTCCGAGGCGAAGATCAAATGGTCGAGCACGATGGGCGTGCGCGGGAAGAGCACGCGAGCGAGGAGGACGTCGAAATGCCCAAGGTATCCGACGAGGACGGCGTCGGGCCCGTTCTTTCCACGGTAGGCGGAGGCTCGGCGGATCAACCGCACCCATTTTCCGGCGACTGCCGCGGCGAAACGCAGGGCGCTTGCCGGGTTCGTCAGCGATTTGACCCTCTGCGCCGTTCCGACCCCCAAAGGCTCATCGACCTCACGAACGGCAAACCCCCGTTCGCGCAGGCCTTCGAGCAGCACGCCGACGCGCGGGTGCGATCGAACGTCATAGGTGCCGAATCCAAGGATTCTCAAAGTTCCTCCTTCACAAGCCAAATCCCGTCCAAGCCGCGAACAGACCGAGTGCAAGCCGCATGCGCTTCGCCGCTCCGCCCCAAGCCCGCCTAAATCGGCCCGCCGGGTTCGATCCGCGCGTCGCCGCCGGGTTTGCGGCACGCCTCGCCTCCGCGACCCACGGCGTCGCGTTCGCCGCCGTGCGCGGCCCCTTCATCGCCGTCTTCATCGCCGGGCGCTACGCGTCCGTCGCCATGCGCGGCCCCTTCCCCGCGTGAGGCAGCGTCGGCTTCCCCGCCTGAGGCGGCGTCGTCTTCGGCGCAGGCGGCGTCGGCTTCCCCGCAAGTACCGTCGTCCCAGCGTGAGCCGCGGCCCAGCGTGCCTCCCTCCCGGGCAGCCTCGCCGTATTGCAGCGCCTTCATCCGCTCGAGCGTGTCCTCTATCAACACCCGGTTCGTGCGCTGAAGGTCGGCGACCACCAGCAGGCCGGCGCTCAGCAGGCTCGTGACAATCATGGCCGTTCCGAATATGAGCGATTGAACATGCCCCCCGCTCTCGCCTTGGAACCAAAAGACGAGGAAGCGCAGGAACGGCACCAGCCCGACGATCCCGGTCACCACGGCCAAGAATCCGAGCGGAATGTGGGGTTTGTACATGAGGAAGGACCTGACGATCGCCTTCCCCGATTTGTACATGTGTTGGAAGATGTTCGAGAACAGGCGGGACTCGCGGGTCTTCGGATTCGTGCGAACCTTCACCGACTCGATTCGCATGCGGAGGTTGCCCGCCTGAACGATGGTCTCCATGCAGTAGGAAAACCTCGTGACGACGTTGAGCCGCATCAAAGATCGGCGCGAATAGGCCCTGAACCCAGAGGCCGCGTCCGGCAGCCGCGTTCCGGCGGCGAGGTTGACCATGCCCGATCCAAGGGATTGCATGCGCTTCTTGAACCGTGAAAAATGCGCGATGTCCTTGGTTTGGCGGTCAGCGATGACGATGTCGGCGCGTCCCTGAAGAATCGGCGCGAGAAGATCGGGGATCCGCTCTTGCGGGTATTGGTTGTCGCCGTCGGTGTTGACGACGACGTCGGCGCCGTGGGCCAACGCATAATCGACGCCGTCGCGGAAGGACCTCGCGAGGCCCTGGTTTTTGGTGTGCCGGACTATGTGCGTGACGCCGCAGGCGCGGGCCGCTCGAACGGTGCCGTCCGTCGATCCGTCGTCGATGACGAGGATCTCCAGCTCGTCGACGCCCTCTATCGCGCGGGGAATCGACTCGAGAACCGTGGGAAGCGTCGTTTCTTCGTTGAAACAGGGTATTTGGACGAAGACCTTCACGGTTGCCTCCCACGCATGTCTTTCAGATCAGCCTCCTCGCGTCGCTTTCGCGACCGCCCTTCGCTTCGGCCGGCGGAGCGGCGACGTCGGCTGTTGGATCGCCTGAATCGGGCCGCCTGTCCTTCTGAATTCGACGGTCCAATCGCCTGGATTGAAACAGGCTGACGCTTGAGCGATTGTCGTCACAGCCTTTCAAGGGTACCATCCAGTAGTCTGATTGACATGAAAATCTCGGTCATCGGGTGTGGCTACCTCGGCGCCGTGCATGCCGTCGCCATGGCCAGCCTCGGCCACAACGTTGTGGGCATTGACAGCAACCGCGCCAAAATTTCGTCGCTCTCATCCGGGCAGCCGACGATTCTAGAGCCCGGATTCGCGGACCTGCTCAGGGAGGGCCTGGATTCCGGCCGGCTGGCCTTCTCCGCCGACCCCGAGGCGGCCGGGGGCGCCCGTGTCCATTTCATCGGAGTCGGGACCCCGCAGAGACCGGATTCGCACGCAGCCGACCTCGCCTTCCTCGACGACGCCGTCGATTCGCTCCTCCCCTGTCTTCGCGAGGGCGACGTCGTGGCGGGAAAGTCCACGGTGCCCGTGGGGACCGCGGCGGCGCTCGAGCCTCGCATTCGACGCGCGGGGGCCTGCCTCGTCTGGAACCCCGAGTTCTTGCGGGAGGGATCGGCGGTCAGGGACACCCTCGAGCCGGACCGGCTGGTTTACGGCCTGTCCCGCGAGGAAGCGGATTCGCGCGCGGGCCGCGACGCGCTCGACGAGTGCTATGCCGCGCTCCTCGCCGCGGGCGTCCCCCGCCTGACGATGGACTTCGCCACCGCCGAGCTCGTCAAGGTCGCGGCCAACTCCTTCCTCGCGACCAAGATCTCCTTCATCAACGCTATGTCCCAGGCCTGCGACGCCACCGGCGCCGACGTCGTCGAGCTCGCCCGGGCCCTGGGATTCGACGAACGCATCGGACGCCTCTTTCTGCGGGCCGGGATAGGGTTCGGCGGCGGCTGCCTGCCGAAGGACATCCGCGCGCTGCAGGCCCGGGCGGAGGAGCTCGACCTGCGCGAGGCCTTCCGATTTCTCGCCGAAGTCGAGCGCATCAACGACGGCCAGCGGGCTCGAATCGTCGGAATGCTCGAGGGCCTCACAGGCGGTCTCGAAGGCCGCAAAGTCGCCGTTCTCGGAGCGACGTTCAAACCCGACACGGACGACATCCGCTCCTCGCCCGCGCTGAGCATCGCGTCTGCGCTCGTCGAACGGGGGGCGCGCGTGACGATCTCAGACCCGGCGGCTTCGGCGGAGGCAGTCGCAGCCGAAGTCGAAGACGCAGCGTTCTTCGCCGACGCCGAGGCCGCCGTCGCCGGCGCCGAGGCAGTGCTTTTGTGCACGGAATGGGAACAGTACGTGCGGCTCGACCCCGCCCGAATCGGGGAGCTCGTGAGCGAGCGCATCATCGTGGACGGGCGCAACGCCCTCGACCCCGACGCGTGGAAGCGGGCCGGGTGGGAGTATCGAGGCGTCGGCAGGCGCTGAGCCAAGAGTTCCCGCAGCCGAACAGAAAGCGGCGGTCAGACAAAACAGATAGACTTGCCCAACGATCGATCTTTCTTGCCCATTGACAGAAGAGAGGAAACGCATGCGCGTTCTCATCACGGGAGGCGCCGGCTTCATCGGCGCGAACTTCGTTCATTCCACGGTCGAGTCGATGCCCGACGCCGACGTCGTCGTCCTCGACAAACTGACCTATGCGGGGAACCCGAAGTCCATCGAGGGGCTCGACCGCGTCGAGCTGGTCGTGGGCGACATCGCGGACCCCGACACCGTGGACCCTCTGGTCAAGGACGCCGACGTCGTCGTCAATTTCGCCGCAGAGTCGCACAACGACAAC
>CAJPTB010000173.1 GCA_905373325.1 uncultured Ancrocorticia sp. | reverse complement strand
GTCGACGCTTCGCCCGCGCTCCCGGCTCTCCGCCCGCGCTCCCGCCTGGCCGGACCCAGCCGGTTCCGTGCAGCAGGACCTCAGTCGCGAACCGGATTGCAGCGCCGAAAATGCGCCAGTCGCGCGGACGCGTCAGTCTCTGTGCAGCACCCGCAGCCGGATGCTCTGATCCAGCTCGGAGAGCTCGGTCAGCGCCGATTCAGGCAGCTCGGACGCAAGGTCGGTGACCATGTATCCGATTTCGCCTGATGTGACGAGCGTTTGTGCATCGATGTTGGCGTCGGCAGCGGCGAAAATGCTGTTGACGTGGGCGAGCGCGCCCGGTGTGTTCGAGTGGATCCAGGTCACGCGATGCCGAGCCGAGGGCGCGGGCGAAGCGTCGACCTCGGGCATGTTCACGGAGAGGCCGGTCAGGCCCTTCCGCCAGTAAGAGACGAGCTTTTCGGCCACGAAAGAGCCGATGGACTCCTGCGCCTCGATCGTCGAACCCCCGATGTGAGGCGTGAGAATGACGTTGTCGAGGCCTGCGAGCGAGCAGGAAAAAGGGTCGCCGTTTGCGTTGGGCTCGTGAGGGAACACGTCGATCCCGGCGCCGCTCAAGCTTCCGTCCGTCAACCGCTCCCGCACCGCCTCCAGGTCCACGACGGAGCCGCGCGAAAGATTGATGAGAATCGCGCCCTCCTTCATCGCCATGACTCGGTCCCGCCCGAAAAATCCGGCATTCGACGCGCGTCCGTCGATGTGAATCGAGACGATGTCCGCCCGTTCCAGGAGCTGGCTCAGGCTGCGCATGCGCACGGCGTTGCCGATCGCGAGCCTTTCGGCGACGTCGTAGAAGAGCACGGACATGCCGAGCGCTTCCGCGATGATGCCAAGTTGGGTGCCGATGGAGCCGTAGCCGACGATTCCGAGGGTCTTTCCCCTAACCTCGTGCGCGCCGGAGGCGGTTTTCTCCCACACGCCGGATTGAAGGGCGTTGTTCTTGTCCGTCAGATGGCGTGTGAGGGCGATGGCCTCGGCTATGGCGAGTTCGACCACGGAACGCGTGTTGGCGTACGGCGCGTTGAATACGGCGATGCCCGCTTCGTTGGCGGCGGAGACGTCGATCTGGTTCGTTCCGATGCAGAAGGCGCCGATGGCAGTCAGATGGGGGCTCGCATCGAGCACCCTGCGGGTGAGGTTGGTCTTTGAGCGGATGCCCACCATGTCGACGTCGCTGAGCGCCTCGATCAGCTCGTCGCCTTGGACTGCGCCGGAAACGCGGCGAACCTCTATGCCGTACTTGGCGAAAACCGAGTCCGCAGACGCGTGCGGGGATTCTAGGAGGAGGACTCGTGACATCTTGCCTTCCTTGCGATGAAATGTGTGCCGAAGACAAACCGTACAGCAGATCGGATGGAAAATGAGGATTGTCCGCGATTCGGGCCGATTGCAATTTGAGCCGATCGTTTCTGAAAGAGCCATGCGCCCCGGGCCGGATGCGCGGCGTCGGCCCGCGCTGAGTTGGTTTGACCGGCGTCGGCCCGCGGCCCCCGCGCGACGTCAAGCCATTCCGGCGGGAAGCTCGCCCGAATAGAGAACGTCGAGGCGGCGGGTGGGACGGGTCATCGCAACATAAAGATTGCCGGGGCCTTCGGCCAGCACGCGCGAGGGCTCGACCAGCACGACGGCGTCGTACTCCAAGCCCTTGGCCTCGACTGCGGACAAGACGCCTATGCGCGCCAAGCCGGCGGAGTCGGCCTTCACGTACCCGGCCAGCCCGGGGTCCCCGGACAGCGCCTCCGCGACGCCGTCGCGCAGGTCGGAGGGGACGATGACCGCCAGCGTTCCCTCGCCCGGACCGTACTCTTCGTCCAACCAAGCGCGGCGCTCCTTGACCGATCGGATGACGGCGCCCTCTCGCCCGTCCGCCTCGATCGCAGTGAAGGCGAGGCAGTCGGGAAGGTCGCGCGCGGCCTCGACGGGCAGCACGGAAACGTCCGCCGCAGCGAGGGTCCGCCCGGCCGAGCGGAGGATCGTCGCCGGAGTCCTGTAGGAGACCGTGAGATTCTCGATCCGAGCGCTCGATCCGAGCCGTCCGAGGATGCTCGTCCAGCCGCCTGAGGGCGAGCCGTCCGGACGCTGGTCGAGGTCGCCGACGACCGTCATCGACCTCGTCGGACACCGGCGGGCGAGCATCTCCCACTGCATCGGAGAAAGCTCCTGCGCCTCGTCGACCACGATATGCCCGTAGGTCCATGTTCGATCCGAGGATGCGCGGTCAGCAAGGCTTGACTGCGGCCCAGAGCCGGCTGCGCGCTCGGTCAGCTGTTCGAGGTTGACGATGCCGCCGCCGAGGTTCATCGAATTCATCGTTTCCTTGACATACTCGGAAAGCTCGGCGTCGCGCGCCTGCGCGGCGGCTCGTTGGCGCTTCTCGAAGTCGGTGCGGAAGGGTCCGAGGCATTCGGCGAGCTCGTCAAGGATGGGGATGTCGGCGGCCGTGATCGGGCTGCCTTTCGGCCGGCTAACCGCCTCGATCTCCTCGGGCGAAAGCTCGGGGGCGCACATGGCGAGCAGGCGCGGGCGCGCGTAAAGCCGTTCGAGCAGCTGAACGGGAGAGGAAGGCAGCCATCTAAGATTGACTTCGCGCCGAGCCTCACGCGAGGAGACGACCTCGTCGACTATCCAGCCGGCGTCCTCCAGTGCCATTTCTTTGTGTGCGGCCACTTGGTTTGCGAGCTCTTCGACGAGGATCCTCGCGTACGTTTCACGGGCCTCGTTGTGGGGCCGCCCCCCGCGCCGAGCGCGCTGCTGCGCAGCCTCAACCTGCGAGGGCGTGAGGGTCACGGGGCTCGAGTCGATTGTGAAGGAGACAGGGCGATCGAGCGGGCGTTCGAGGACGTTTCGCACGGCGTTCGCGGCGATGGTCCGCCAGACCGGCGAGCCTTTGATCCGCGCGGCTTGCACGGTGTCGGCCCCCGTCGCCTCGACGCCGGGAAGCAGCCCGGTCACCGTCGTCGAAACGATGTCGGACTCGCCCAGGCTCGGAAGGACTTGGTCGATGTACCGCAGGAACACGGGGGAGGGGCCCACGATGAGAACGCCCGAACGGGAAAGCCGTTCGCGTTGGGTGTAAAGAAGGTAGGCGGCGCGGTGGAGCGCGACGGCCGTCTTGCCCGTGCCCGGCCCTCCCTGGACGACGAGTATTCCGTTCGAATCGGCCCGAATGATTCGATCCTGCTCGGCCTGAATCGTGGCGACGATGTCGCTCATCTTTCCGTCGCGGGCCGTCGCCATCGCCGCCATCAGGGCGCCTTCACCGGTGAGGTTGAGGTCGGTCAGCCCCTCGGAGGCTTCGGCGTCGAGCAATTCGTCCTCCACGCCGACGACGTCGCGCATCCGCGTCTGAATGTGCCTGCGGCGAACGACTTCGCCGGGCTCGGCCGCGGTGGCCCGGTAAAAGGGCTCGGCCTGCGGGGTCCGCCAGTCGAGGAGAATGATCTCCTGGTCCTCGTCCTTGAGGCCGATGCGCCCGATGTGCTCTGTTTCGCCGTCTGTGAAGTCGAGGCGCCCCATGACCAGGCGATTCTCGACGTTGCGCAAACGTATGAGATTGTCCTCGTAATGGGTCGCGAAGGAGTCGCGCTCGGAGAGGGCGCCTGCGCTTTCGTGGCCCTGTTGCGCTCGAACTTCGCGCAGACGTTCGGAGTAGGCCTCGCGTTGGCGGTCGAGCGCGGCATACGCCGTCTCGACGAAGTCTTGCTCGTCGGCGATTGCGCGCGAACGCGCGGATAACTCACCCATGGACAGTCCTGAAACGGGGAAAATCGACCACACAATTATCGGCCACGGGGGCCGTCGAAGCTAATCAGCGCGCCCTATCGCAGTCAAAAAACGATGGGTAGTATTACCACGTCGAAACCGTTGAACGCCGGAGTGTCGGGAATAACAGGGCATGCAGAAGGGCCCGTTCGGAGAGTCGAAGCGGCGGGGAGGCTTATGGCAAAGTAGAGGGCGAGGAGAGGAGACACATGGGGCACTTCGTATCGTTTCCAGAGGCCGAGGGGCCTGAGCGCGTCGAGCGGTTGGTTCTCAATCTGGTGGATCCGGCCGTAGACGCCGGCGCCGTCGGCCAGCTGATATCGCTGTCGCTCAGTCCGCTTGACGGCGGGGCCGCCGCATTGTTCAACTCCGATCCGCTCATCGACTATCGATCTCAGCGGCCGCTTATGAACTACAAGGACGGTCGGCTTGTCGACATGCGCCGCAGCGGAATCGTCCTTTCGCATGCGAGCGACGTCGAGGGCCAGCCCTTCCTGCATTTGCACGGCGCCGAGCCCGATTTTCAATGGGACGCGCTGCTGGCGGACATGATCGACATCATCGAGAAGTTCGGTGTGAAGTCGACCTTCTCCTTCACGGCCGTCCCTTCGGCCACTCCTCACACGAGGCCGGCCGACATGGTCGTGCGCACGGCCGACAAGCGCGAGGACCAAGTGTTTGAGGCGGACTTCTGGTTCACCGCCGGTTTCGCCGACTATGTCGAGTTTCATACGGCGAAGCTGGGCATCTCGCATACGAATGTCGCCGTTCGCGTTCCCGTCTATCTGGCCGGCGATCGTTATTTCACCGGGGCCGCCGGAGCACTCGGGCTGACGTCCTCGCTCAGCGGGCTCTACTTCCCTTTGGGCGATCTGGAACAGGCCGCAGCCGAAGAGGTCGAAGCCTACTCTTCGGCCATTGAAGGCAACGAGGAGCTGGCCCAATTCATCGACAAGCTCGAGAAAGACTACGACGCCAACGGCTCGGTGCGCGGATACGTCACCGCGCCCAAGCCCGAAATGCGAGTCCCCACCGTGGACGAAATCGGCCGCGCCGCCGAGCAGTTCCTCGCGGGAGTCTCCTCGCCGCGCGCCTCGGCTTCGGAAAAGACCTTCGATCCGCAGGGACTGTTGCGGAAGATGGAGCGGTAGCGTGAGTCATCGGTTTCAGGCGGAACGTGTGATTCGGCGGCACCG
>CAJPTB010000172.1 GCA_905373325.1 uncultured Ancrocorticia sp. | reverse complement strand
TTCGAATGCGACCGGGCGTCTGGCTGGAGTGCCTTTCGAGACAGGGCTCAGCGCGGCTGGAATGCCTTTGACGGACCGTTGTGCACAGGCTGAGGGCAGACAACGCGGCGATCGCTTCTTTTGATGTAGAACGGTTGCCATGAAAACGTGGAGGCCCGAGCAACTGACCAGAGGCGCCCAGACACTTGTGCGCGAAAAATTGGCCGTGGAGTATGCGCCTGGGCGCATAGCCGCTGCGGACCTCGCAGCGACGCCGGCCATGCGAGCCCGGCTGGTGTGCCCCCTGCTGCCCGACGGTTCGACGCCCGCGACGCTGACCGCTGCGTGGATTTACACGGGATGGTGGCCTCCCTCCCGGCTCAGGCGTCTGTGTGCGGCTCACCCGACGAGCCGCCATCACTGCGTCGTCTACCGCGCGCAGCTCGAAGAGGAGTATTCCCGGGAGCTCGGGGGTTTCACCGTTCCGACGACGGCGCGAACAGCCTTCGACCTGCTCGCGCTCGAAGAGCCCGGCGTCGCCGTCGAATGCGTCATACGCCTTATGCGCGGCGGCCTCAACCCGGAAGATCTGCAGCTGCACAGCAAACGCGAAAGGCGGCGTCGGGGCGCGCCCTTCGCCCGAAGGGCGGCCAAGGCACTGGAAACCTACATCGAGGAAACGAGGTAGCCTAAGCTCGCCTTTCGCTGCCCTTCTTCGAGCCGGTCACGCGGTAGGCGTCGTAGACTCCATCCACTTTTCGAAACTCGCGCAAAATGCGCTCCAGGTGCGAAGGTTCGGCCATTTCGAAAGTGAAGCTCAACTTCGACATCCTCTCCTTCGTGGTCGTCATCGTTCCCTGGAGGACGTTGATTCCGTGCTCGGACAGAACGCGGGAAAGGTCGGAGAGCAGGCCCTGCCGGTCAAGCCCCTCGATTTGCACTTGGACGAGATACGTCGCCTCCGAGCCTTCCGACCAGGCGACGTCGATGAAACGCTCCGGCTCCCGTTTGAGGGGCAGCACGTTCGGACAATCTACTCGGTGGACCGACAAACCGTTCCCCCGCGTGACGAAGCCGACGATCGCATCGGGAGGGACGGGCGTGCAGCACTTGGCCAGTTTGACGAGGACGTCGCCGGAGTCCATGGATTCGACGATGACGGCGGAATCGCCGCTGGCGCCGGAGCGGTGGGCGATTCGCGTGGGCGTCACCGCTTCGGACAGCGTCTCTTCGACGCCTGGCTCGCCGCCCTGCGTCTGTATGAGCCGTCTGACCACCGTTTCGGCTGAGATGACTCCTTCGCCGATCGCGGCGTACAGATCGGTCACATCGTTTTTATTGAGGTCTTGCGCAATGCCGCGGAGCGTGTCGTGGCTCATCAGCCGCTGAACCGGCTGGTTTTTCCGGCGGATCGCTTTGGCGAGCTTGTCTTTCCCGGAATCGACGGACTCCTCGCGGCGCGAATGCTTGAACCACGCCTTGATCTTCGCCCGTGCCCGCTGGGAGGCGACGAAATCCAACCATCCGCGGGACGGCCCGGCGTCGGGATTCTTCGCCGTGATGATCTCAACGTTGTCGCCGGATTCGAGGCGGTGGTCGAGGGTTACGAGCCGGTCGTTGACGCGCGCGCCGACGGTGTGATGCCCCACTTCCGTGTGGACGGCGTACGCGAAATCGACCGGCGTCGACCCCGAGGGAAGCTCCAAAACCTCCCCCTTTGGAGTGAAAACGTAGACCTGACTCCCGGAGATCTCGTATCGAAGCGAGTCGAGAAACTCCGTCGGATCGGCCGTGTCGCGCTGCCAATCGACGAGCTGGCGGAGCCAATTGAGCTGGGTCTGCTCTTCCGACGTCGGTCCGATGCCGCCCTTGGACTGCCCCGCGTCCTCCTTGTACCGCCAATGGGCGGCGACTCCGTACTCGGCCCGCTTGTGCATGTCGTAGGTGCGGATTTGGATCTCCATCGTCCGCCCGCCCGGGCCGATGACCGTCGTGTGAATCGACTGGTAGAAGTTGAACTTCGGAGTGGCGATGTAGTCTTTGATCCTGCCTTGGATCGGGGTGAATGCGGTGTTGGCGACGCCGAGGGCCGCATAGCAGTCGGCGATCGTCTCTACCAGCACGCGCACGCCCACGAGGTCGTAGATGTCCTCGAAGTCCTTTCCGCGGAGGATCATCTTCTGATAGATCGAATAATAGTGTTTAGGCCGTCCAGTGATCGTGCACTTGATCTTGGCGTTTTTCAGCTCGCTCTCAAGGATGTCGCGCACCTGGAGAATGTACGCCTCGCGTTCGGGAGTCCTGTCTGTGACGAGCCTTTCAATCTCGCCGTAGACGGTGGGATAAAGGACTTTGAAAGACCGGTCTTCAAGCTCCCACTTGATCGAGTTCATTCCCAGACGGTGGGCCAGAGGGGCGTATATTTCGAGAGTTTCGCGGGCCTTGCGCCTGGCGCCTTCAGCCGAGACATACTTCCAGGTGCGGGCGTTGTGGAGACGGTCGGCGAGTTTGATGAGCAGGACGCGGATGTCCTTCGACATTGCGATGACCATTTTTCGCACAGTCTCCGCCTGCGCCGCCTCGCCGTACTCGACCTTGTCAAGCTTCGTGACGCCGTCGACGAGCACTTCGACTGCGGAACCGAATTCCCTGCGCAGGTCGGAGAGCTGATAGTCGGTGTCTTCGACCGTGTCGTGCAGGAGCGCGCCGATGATCGTGTCTTCGTCCATTCCCAGTTCCGCAAGGATCGTCGCGACGGCGACGGGATGGGTGATGTACGGCTCTCCCGATTTGCGCGTTTGGCCCTCATGGCAGTGATCAGCCACTTCGAAGGCGTGGAGGATTCTGGATTTGTCGACGCTTTTCGTTCCGAGGGCGCGCATAAGAGGCTCGAGCGTAGACGGAATCTGCGGTCCCGACCTGCCCGCAAGCCAGCTCAGACGCGATCGAAGGCGCGGGCTCGATTCCCCCATGGCATCCCCTTTCCCAGAACAATATGGTTATAGCACTCTGGAGAGCGGATATAAAACGATGGCGGTCACAGACCGCCATCGTCGATCAATAGGTGAGAACCGCATCCACTTCGCGTCCCGCAAGCCTCTCGCGCCCTCCGAGCTCGCGAAGCTCAATGAGGACGCACAATCCAGTCGGAACGCCGCCCGCCCTTTCTATGAGCTCAAAAGCGGCGTTGGCAGTTCCGCCCGTCGCGAGGACGTCGTCGATCACAAGGACCCTCTGCCCGTCGGACACAGTGAAAGGCTGCAGCTCCATTCGGGCAGAACCGTATTCCAGGTCGTAGTCCACTCCGACGACGGGGCCCGGAAGACGCCCGCCCTTTCGCACCGTCAGCATTCCCACGCCCATCTCTATGGCGAGCGGGGCGCCGAGAATGAATCCTCTCGATTCCAGCCCCGCGACGGCGTCCACTTGGCCCCTGTAGCGGTCGGCTATCGTCTCGATAAGAACCTTGAACGCCTGAGGATCGGCTATGAGAGGCGTGATGTCGCGGAAAAGCACACCGGGCGCCGGAAAGTCCGGGACCTCTCGCAGGTGGGATTCAACGAGGGACACTGCGTCCAAAGGGAAGACGGATTGACTGCTCACTTCTTCTTCCTGTTCTTGCGATGGGGCTGAGCCGCCGTCCCTAAATGCCGCCCCGGCGTGCGGATGACGTGCCCCGCGTGCACCACCATGTCCTCTTCCTCCTCGCTCGAGATCTCCTCGCCTGCCGCCCTGCGCTCGGCAATTCGCTCCCTGAGCTCTCCGCGTGCCTTCTCAACCTTCTCGGTGTGCTGGCGGATCTTCGGATCGAGATGGGCCAGCTGCACGGCGATGGGCGAGGCGATGAACATAGAGGAGAGCGTCGAGAGAATCATGCCGACGAACATGACGAGGGCGAGATCCCGCAGCGTGCCGGCGCCCAAAAAGTAGGTGCCGATGAAAAGGATTGAAACGACGGGCAAAAGGCTCGTGACCGAGGTATTGAGCGATCGAATGAGAGTCTGGTTGACCGCGAGGTTCACGGACTCTGCGAAGGTGTATTCGCTTTGCGACAAAAGCTTCGCAGAATTCTCCCGCACCTTGTCGAAGACGACGACGGTGTCGTAAAGAGAATAACCGAGGATCGTGAGCAGGCCGATGATCGTGGACGGGGTGACCTCGAATCCGAAGAGGGCGTAAACGCCTATGGTGATGACAAGGTCGTTGAAAAGCGCGAGAATCGCGCCGGCGGCATTGCGCCAGCTTCGGAAATAGAGGGTCAGGCCCAAGGCGACGGCGACAAGGAAGGCAATGAATCCCTTGAGCGCCTTCGAGGAGATGTCCTGCCCCCACGTCGGTCCGATGAAGGTCGAGGCGACGTTCGACGGAGCGACCTTGTAGGACTTGGCCAACTCGGAGCGCACCGTCCTGACGCTGTCGTCGCTCAGCTTCGTTTCGGCCGTCTGGATTCTCAACGTCGAATCGCCCACCTGGACTACGCGGGCGGCGTCGTCCTTGGCATAGCGTCTCATGATGTCGGCCGCCGGTTTCTGATCGGTGACCTTCGTCCGCGAGACCGTGAACTGGGAGCCGCCGGTGAACTCAATGCCCAGGTTAAGACCCTTGACTGCCAGGGTGACCGCAGAGATCGCGATGAGGGCCAGCGAGATGGCGAACCAGTACTTCCTCTTGGCGATGAAAGGAAAAGAACGCCGTCCCGTGTACAGATCGTTGCCGATGGAGCTTTTAGACATCGCCGTTCCCCTTCCCTTGCGCGGCATGTCCGCCGAAGCCGTTCTTTCGGGCTTCCTCGCGGGCTTTCCTGCGTCGGAGCGCCTTTCTCTCCGCCAGGGAAAGGCCCCTTTCCTCTTCGGGCAGCTCTTCGCGAGGCTTCGGGCCGGAGGCCTCGTCGCCTTTCGCAAAGTCCGCTTCGGCGCCGGCCGCGCCGGCCTCTTCCGCCGCGGCCTTTCGAGAAGAAGCTGAGTCCCTGGGAGAAAAACCGGCGTCCTTTCGAGAGCGACGAGAGGAGGCTCCGATGTTTTCGGAGGAAGCCTCCGGCGAGC
>CAJPTB010000171.1 GCA_905373325.1 uncultured Ancrocorticia sp. | reverse complement strand
ACCCAGAACCTGGCCGAGATCCCGTCAAGCCCGACGTCACCCTGCGCAGGGCCTTCGGATTCATCGACATGGTGGCCTTCACGAATCGGTCGAACGAGCTGGGGTCGGCCGAGTTCATCGAGCTCGTCGAGGAGTTCGACTTCACCTGCCGCATGGCCATACACGCCCACGGCGCGCGGGTGGTCAAGAGCATCGGAGACGCTTTTCTCTACATCGCCGACGACCTCGACACCGGCGCGCGGGTGGTGACGAACGTCGTGGACGAACTGCGGAAGGTGCCCGGCATGCTCCCGGTGCGAGCCTCCCTCGTGTGGGGAGGCGTCGTCTCGCGCTTTGGCGACATTTTCGGGCCCAAGGTCAACCTTGCTTCGCGTTTGGTCGACGTCGCCGAATCGGGGACGATCCTGACCGACAGCGAAACCGCGGAAACCTTGCGTTCGCTCGTGCCCGGCCGCTACACCCTCGTTCAGGCCGGAAGCCCGAATCTTCAAGGTTTCGGAAAGATCGAAGCGGTCGAGGTGCGGAGGATGCCCTCGTCGTGACGGCCCTTTGCTTGGGCGAGCGCCCGGCGCTTGCGCGACGCTAGAGGAAACTGCCGCGATTCGGGCGGCCGCCCGGGCGGGGGATCGGCTTGTACGCAAGCGAAGGGACAGCCTTTTGGGTATGCGTTCTTTATGAACTGGGAGCGCCGTTAAGTCCTCGGAAAGCGGCGGCCTGCGACTCGGTGTTTTAAGAGTAAAGATTTCCTAAGACGGGCAGGCAAATTGTAACGGAATTGCATTAGAATCAGCTCATGACGAAGATGCTTCTTGTAGAGGACGACACCGCGATCTCCGGACCACTCCTGCGCGCCCTCGGGCGGGAGGGATACGACGTGCATTTGGCGGAGACCGGCCGGGACGCCATTGAGGCGATGGGCGGCGGCGTGGACGTCGCCATCCTGGACCTCGGCCTTCCCGACATGGACGGCCTTGACGTCGCACGCCATGCACGCTCCCAAGGGTGGATATTTCCGATTCTCATCCTCACGGCCCGTTCGGAAGAGGTCGACATGGTCGTCGGCCTCGACGCCGGAGCCGACGACTACGTCACCAAGCCTTTCCGCCTCGCCGAGCTTCTCGCGCGGGTGCGCGCAGTCCTGCGCCGAAGCGAAGCCAGCGAGAGCGACGTCATCCGCGTCCAAGATTTGGTCATCGACGTTCCCGCCCACAGGGTCGTCCGAGGAACGACGGAACTCGGGGTCTCCGGCAAGGAGTACGACCTGCTCGTGGTCCTCGCGCGCAACGCCGGGCAGGCGGTTTCCCGCGCTGACATCATGCGGGACGTGTGGGACGCGCCGGAGGACGACGCCTCGAAGAAGCTCGACATGCACGTCTCGTGGCTGCGCCGGAAGCTCGGGGATTCCGTCTCGGATCCGCGCTACATTTCGACGGTGCGCGGAGTGGGATTCCGTCTCGAAAGGGAGTGAGCGATGCGCAGGCGGGCCCTCACGATGACGACGGTCGCCGTGACGGTCGCCGTCCTCCTGCTCGGCCTGCCGGGTATAGCCTTGGGCTCGCTCTACATCCTTCGCAGCGCGGACGAGGACGTCCATCGCCGGGCGACGCAGATCGCCAACGTCGTCGACAAGAACGTCTCGGATCAGCGCGAAGGGCTGACGGGCAGAGGGCAGCAGGGCAACTTCGACGTCCTGCCCCTCGACGTCATGCGCGCGACCGTCGATGGCGCGACATACCCCATGTTCGTCCGTGTCGCGATCTCGGGGGAGAAGGCGGAAGTCGGCGCGCAAACCGACGAGGACGCCATCGAGCACACGGCCACGGGAACCTCGGGGGCGCAGGTGACGGTGGGCATAGAGCGAAGCGCTGTGTGGCGCAGGATCGGTTTGTTCATCTCCCTTGGCGGGGCCGCCGTCGCGGTGTCCT
This sequence comes from uncultured Ancrocorticia sp., assembly GCA_905373325.1. GTDB lineage: Bacteria > Actinomycetota > Actinomycetes > Actinomycetales > Actinomycetaceae > Peptidiphaga. The sequence continues at coordinate 3,111 of CAJPTB010000171.1, read as the reverse complement.
TCCTCGTCGCCGTCGCCTTGGCGCGCCGCCAATCGCGGAAAATATCCGCGCCGCTCATCTACCTCGCCGCCGCCGCGGAGCAGATCGGCGCCGGCCAGGCGAGCCCGCGCATGAAGAAATCAGGAATAGAGGAGATCGACCTCGTCTACGAGGAGCTCGTGAGAACCGCGGACCGCATGGCCGGGCGCATTGCCGCCGAGAGGCAGTTCGCCGCGGACGCCTCGCACCAGCTGCGCACGCCGCTCACCGCCTTGTCGATGCGGCTTGAGGAGATCGAGTACCTTTCCGAGCAAGAGGAGGTCCGTCAGGAGGCCGCCTCGTGCCTGGAACAGGTGGAGCGGCTCACCGGCGTCGTCGCCGATCTGCTGCGCTCCTCCCGCGCGGTTGAGGCCAGCACCGAGGCGGTTTCCCTCTCCAAGCTCTTCGAACAGCAGTCCGATGAGTGGGAGCGCTCTTTCGCCAAGGCCGACAGGCGCCTCGTATTCGAGGACGACGCCGGAGTGGCCGTTCTCGCAACGCCCGGCGCCCTCGCGCAGATCGTCGCGACTCTCATCGAGAACTCCCTCAAATACGGCGGGGGGACGACGAAGGTAGCGGCGCGGAAAGTCGGCAAGGGAGTGGTGATCGACATCTCCGACGAAGGCGAGGGCATACGCGAGGACCTTGTCGATGCGATCTTCAACAAGGGCGTCTCGACCGGCGGCTCAACTGGAATCGGCCTTCCGCTGGCGCGCAGCCTCGCCGAGGGCGCGGGCGGCAGGCTCGAGCTGGCGCAGGCGGCGCCGCCGATCTTCCGGCTGACCCTCAACGCCGTCCCAAAGTCGATCAATCCGCAGGATATCCTCCCGGCCGGGGCGATCGTCTCGGTGGGCGCGCGCAGGCGGCGGCGATAGGGATATCGTCCGAGGTCTGGACCGGTTTTCCGAGGGTCTGTCGCGGACGCCGACGGTAAGCCGTCGGACTTGTCGAAGCCTTTTTTCTTTAAACGCCGGCGGCCCTTTCGCCGCGAGAGGCGCCTTTCTTGTCGTGAGAGGCCGGGGAAAAAACGAAATAGCGGTACATGACGTACCGGAAGGCTGTGCCGAGCACGAGGCCGACGACGTTGCCGGAGACGTTGTCCGCAAACTGGGTCGTCAAATGCAGGACGTAGCGGGAAAAGCCCAGGCAGCCGAGGGCGATGACCAGGCCGCCGAGGTTCACGAGCGCGAACATGGCGAATTCCCGCCCCTTGTTCTCGCTGCGCCTCTTTTTGAACGTCCACAGCCTGTTGGCGACCCAGGCGAAGATCACGGAGACGGTCACGGAGACGATCTTGGCGGTGAGCGATTTGTCGCCGGGAAGGTCGATTGGAAGCGAGTAGGCCAAAAGATTGAAAAGGCCGACGTCGACAATGTAGGCGCCCAAGCCCACGGTGCAAAACTGTAAGAACTCGACAAACCACTCTCGGAAAGTCTGGCCCCGCAGAAGTTTGCGTATGAGATTCGACAGCACCACGTAAGTGTAACCGGGGATAATGGGAAAAAGACATAGGCTGAAATGTGAAAAACACAGGAGGGAACGTGTCCGATAGCAAAGTCGTCGGGACAGGGGCCGCGGCGGGCGCGCCGCGGGTCGGCGTAGTGGGCGGAGGCCAGCTTGCCCGCATGATGCAGGAAGCGGCCATCGCCCTGGGAATCGAGCTGCGCGCTCTGGTCGAAGCGCCCGACGGCGCCACGGGCCAGGTCGTTCCGCTTTCCGTCGTGGGAGCGGCCGACGACGCCGACGCCGTCCTGGCCCTCGCGCGCGGCGTCGACGCAGTGACCGTGGAACACGAGCACGTGCCGGACGAGATCCTTGCCGCGGCGGCTGAAGCCGCCCCCGTGCGCCCGGGAGCGTCGGCGCTCGCCTTTGCTCAGGACAAGCTGCTCATGCGGCGAAGGCTGACCGACGCGGGAATCGAGTGCCCGCGCTGGTTCGCCGCGAGGAACGACGAAGAGATCGCCTCCGCACTGCGAGAGCTCGGCGGGCGGGCCGTCGTCAAGACGCCGCGCGACGGGTACGACGGGAAGGGCGTCGCCGAAATCAGGCTGGCGCCCGACGGTCGATGCGAGACGTCGGCGCCTTTGGGCCAGTGGCTGGATGCGGCAGGAGGCGAGGGACTGCTCATCGAGGAACTCGTGCCCTTCACGTGCGAGATCTCCCAGCTCGTCGCCCGTCGCCCAGGCGGCGAGATCGCAAGCTGGTGCGCCGTCGAAACGATCCAGCGCGGGGGAGTGTGCGCCGAAACCATTGCGCCAGCGCGGGTTTCCTCCGACGTCGCCGGGCGCGCCGCCGACATAGCGAAGGCCGTGGCCGAGGAGCTTGGCGTGGTGGGGATGCTCGCCGTCGAAATGTTCGTCGACGACGCCGGGCGCATTCTGGTCAACGAGCTGGCGATGCGTCCGCACAACTCCGGCCACTGGACGATCGAAGGCGCGGTGACGAGCCAATTCGAGCAGCACCTCCGGGCCGTGCTTGACCTTCCCCTTGGGTCTACGGACTTGCTGGCCCCTTGGGCTGTGATGGTCAACCTGCTCGGCTCGGAGCTCGAGGACCCCCGCGACGCCTACCCCGAGGCGATGGCCTTGCACCCTTCGGCGAAGATTCACGTGTACGGCAAGGAGGTGAGGCCGGGCCGCAAGCTGGGCCACGTCACCGTGTGCGGCGACGATCTTGACGCGGCGAGAGCCCAAGCGCGCGAGACGGTCGAGGCGCTGGCGGGGCGCGGTGCGCCAGCGACAGGCGCGACCGCGCTCGACTGAACCCGCGATTCCCAGACGGAGAAGAGGCGGGAGCCGCGGCCGCGCATGCCCGAAGCGCAACGGCGCGGGAACCGCAGCGGTGCCGCGCGCCCTTCGCGGAGGCGGCCGCGAATCTTCTCGCGAGGAAGCGGCTGCGCACCCTTCGCAAGGAAGCGGACCCGAGCTCCTCGTGAGAAAATCAAGGCATGAACGCAATCGTTGGAATCGTCATGGGCTCGGATTCGGACTGGAAGGTCATGGAAGACGCCGCCGCGGCGCTTGACGAGTTTGGTATCGCCTACGAGGTCGACGTCGTCTCGGCTCACCGGATGCCCGAAGACATGGTCGAATA
>CAJPTB010000170.1 GCA_905373325.1 uncultured Ancrocorticia sp. | reverse complement strand
AGGCACGGCAGCCCATCAGGCAAGACACAGCGCCGTTCGCCAGGCACGGCAGCCCGCCAGGCAAGACGGCTGGCCGGGTAGGCTTGGGACATGCGCATCGCCACGTGGAACATCAACTCAATTCGGGCGCGGCAAGAAAGGGCGCTCGCCGTCCTCGACCGTTGGGACCTCGACGTCCTCCTGCTGCAGGAGACGAAGTGCCGCCCCGACCAGTTCCCCGCCGCCGAGTTCGAAGCCGCCGGATACGAAGTCGCCGCCCACGGGCTCGACCAATGGAACGGCGTGGCGATTCTTTCGCGCGTGGGAATCGAGGAGGTGGCCGTCGGCTTCGAGGGCCAGCCCGCCTTCGGCAAAGAAGGCGCCGAGCCGAAAGTCGAGGCACGGGCGATCGGCGCGCGGTGCGGCGGCGTCGGCGTGTGGAGCCTTTACGTGCCCAACGGCCGGGCGCTCGACGACCCGCATTACCCCTACAAACTGGAATTCCTCGCCGCTTTGAGGCGGGCCGCGAGCGCACAGCTCGCCGAGGACTCCTCGGCCCAGCTCCTCTTGGCGGGAGACTGGAACGTCGTCCCGAGCGACGCCGACGTGTGGGACCCCGAACTCTTCCGAGGCGAACTCTACGCGAGCGACCCCGAGCGCGAAGCTTTCCACGCCTTCGCCGACGCCGGATTCGCGGAAATCACGCGCGGCGCGACCGAGGCCCCCTACACCTTCTGGGACTACCAGCGCCTGCGCTTTCCGAAGAACGAAGGCATGCGGATCGACTTCGCGTGGGCAAGCCCGGCTTTGGCCGAGAGAGTCGCCGCGGCGCATATCGACCGCGACGAGCGCAAGGGCAAGGGGGCCTCGGACCACGTGCCCGTCGTCGTCGAACTCGCGTAAGAGAGCCGCTGCACCCGCCGCGTAAAAGGGACGGACAGAAGGCTGCGGCATAGGCGCATAGCCGCAAGACGCATAGCCGCAGCCTTGCCCGAAACGCGGGCCAGGAGCGAGCGCCGCATATAAGCCAATGCCACATATAAACCAATGTCGCCTAATAGCGAACACCGGTTGAAGACGGGCGCTTGAAGCAGGCGACAGTCGAAGGCTAGCGGTCAAGCGCCGATTGGCGGCAGGCTTTCGTTGAAGGCGGGCGCCGCTTGGAAGCGCGCAGGGATTAGAATCAAAGCTATGAACGAGGACGTTTTCGCGCAACTGTCGGCGAGCGAGATGGCCGAGGGCGTGCGGTCGGGGCGTTGGACCGCACGCGAGCTAGCAGCCGCATCTTTGGAACGCATCCGCCGTCTCGATCCAGAGCTCAACGCCTTCGCCGTTGTGCGAACCGAGGAGGCTCTCGCCGAGGCCGACCGGCTTGACGCCGAACTGGCCGGCGAAGCCAAGGGCCGTAAGGCCGACGGCGCGGGAAAACTCCTGGCAGGCGTGCCCATCGCTGTGAAGGAAGAGTACGACGTCGCCGGTTTGCCGACCACCCTCGGCGGCAGCGGGAATCCGTCGCCGGCCGCGGCCGACAGCGAAGTGATCCGCCGCGTGCGCGCCGCCGGCGCGATCGTCGTCGGCAAAACGACGATGCCGGAGTTCGGCCGCTGCCCCGAAACGATCTCGGACCGCTACGGCGCCACCTTCAATCCCTGGCTGCGCGGCTTCTCCCCCGGCGGCTCCTCGGGAGGTTCGGCCGTGGCCGTCGCGACGGGAATGACCCCGATCGCCTTAGGCGCCGACGGCGGCGGCTCCATTCGCCTGCCCGCCTCATGCTGCGGAATTCTGGGCCTCAAGCCGGAGCGCGGCCGGGTGACGATGGCCCCGCTCTCGCAGCATTGGCACGCACTCGTGACCTTCGGCGGGATGAGCCGCACGGCGGCGGATTCGGCCCTGCTCTACGACGCGATCGCCGGCAGCCTGCCTTCGGACCGTTGGCACGCCGAGCCCCTGAGCGAGCCCTATCGCGACGTCGTCGCACGCGGAACCGGGCCGCTGCGGATCGCCTGGACAGGGCGCTCCCCGATGCCGGGGCTAAAGAACGACCCCGAGGTCGATCGCGCGCTGGCCTCATTGGTGCAGAGGCTCGCGCGCCTGGGCCACGACGTTCGCGAGACGCACGCCGCGTGGCCCGTGCCCACCGACGCCTTCATTTTGCAGTTCCTCTCCGGCATGGCAACCGAGGCCGACTCGGTCGAGGCGCCCGAGAAGCTGGAGAGGCACACCCGCCGCATCGCCGCCGTCGGCCGCCTGATTCCGGCGCGCCTGGCGAGATTCGCCGAGCGCCGCGGCGAGAAGATCGCCCGGGCCTTCAACGAACGCTTCCTCCCCACCGCCGACGTCTTGGCGATGCCGACGATTCCTGTGCTCCCACAGCCTTCGGGCTGGCTGGAGAGCCGAAGCACGTTCGCGTCGGTCTTCCGGAGCACGCCAATGGTCGTCAACACGGCGATCTTCAACGTGACGGGCCATCCCGCGCTGTCGATTCCCGGCGGAGTGAGCGCGGAAGGCTTGCCGATCGGCATGCAGCTCGTGACTCGGCCTGGCCGAGAAGGCCTGCTTCTCGCCCTCGCCGCCCAGCTCGAGAAGGACGAGCCTTGGCCGAAGCCGCCGGGCTTCTGACCCCGCCTTCCGGGGGCTTCTCGCTTCTCAGCCTCCCGTGACCTTACGGAAAAACTGCGTTCCAGTCATGCCGAAGCGTCGGGAGACATCGAACGCCAGCGCCGCCGCGATTGCCAACACCTGCCAATCACGGGAGACGCCCGGAGGGAAATCCAGCCTATACTCTACGCTGCCGGTCAGCCGATAACTTCCCTGAACGACAGACGCCTTGGATTCCATGGATTTTATGTCGAATCGATGGCGAAAGTTTTCGGCGTGGAACTCCATCGGCAAACCGTCAGCCGGTTCAATGAAAATGACGGTTGCCGGGGAATTCGCGCATACGATCGCCCCAAGAGGGGAACCGTCCTGCCGCGTAAGGTCATAGCCTCCTCGGGCCCCGGGAACTCGCACCTTGCTGACATAAGCAAGGACGTCGGCAGAAGCGTCAACAATCTCGAACTCGCGAAATCTCCCGAAAGGCCGGGGCTTTCGGCTGTCTTTACCGGCGATTCGACCAACGACGGCCCCGTCTTTGCCTTCGATGGAGAAATCGCTGGAAGATGAAAAACTGCGCCGCCGCATGATGAGTCTGTCGCCTTCCGGAGCGACGGATTCGTTATTCATGTTTATGTAATGGCCTAACATTCTTCGACGGTACGAGATTTTAGATCTAAAATCATCACTTATTACAATTCCTACTTAATTCACAAGGAATGCCCCGTAAATGCGACGCCTTCCGCCAGCGAAGTTACACGCATTTCGGGAGCCCCGACAGCGGCCGAGGGGCCGGAGCCTCTGTGAGATGAACCGCCATCGCAGCCTGATATGCGCGAAGACACGCGAATCGCGCGCGAACATCGGACGAACGCCCTGTCCAAGGGCGAAACAGGGCGCTAGTGTGTGAACTATGGAAGCACAGCAGAGCATTGCCGAACGCGATCTTCTTGTCATGCAGCAGATCAGGCCCTCCATATCAGATGAATTCACCATTGAAGACGCCGATGGAAACATTGTTGGAAATATCATATCAACCGAGTCCACGCAACATCGCTCCTCAAAGTCCCCCTGCAAGTTCGACGTCGTCGACGCGGACGGCTCCGTCGTCATCCACGTCAGCGCGATGCAAAACTTCGGCAGGAACGCCTACTCCGTGAACCGCCCCGACGGCGAGCTTCTGGCCGGCGTCAAGGAAAGATACGCGTGCTTCGTCCGCGAGATGTCGATCGAACCGGTCGACGAGGCTCCGATGACGCTGCACGGCAGTTTCCTCGACCGCCAGTTCAAGGTCAAGTCCGCCGACGGCGACGCCCTGGTCGCAAGCTCCGCGCACGAAAAGCCGGGCCACGCCATCGGCCCGGCCGGCCGCGGCCGCTACGCGCTCACTTTCGAGACAGGCGCCTCTGAGATTCAGCGGCTGGCGGTGCTCGGGGGGATGGTCGCACTGGACCTCATGGATCAGAAGGCCGCTGCGTCCGCCAACTCTTGGGCATGACTGGAACGCCGCACACGGCGAACGCAAGCCTTCGAGCGGATCGGTTCCCGCCGCGCTCGTCGAAGACGGCTCCGGCAAACGAAAACGCGTCGCCTCATGAGAAAAGTCGGCTCATGAAAGAAGTCGGCTCCGAGACCCCCCAAAGTGCAGGCGGGCCGAGGGAGGGACATCAGCGCGCGGCGTGACGCCCAAGGCGCTGGCCGTCGGCGCTTTCGAGCCGTCGACGCGCCGACGGGCTGCACCGCCTTTGGACGGATTGAGAAATATGCGGCCTCCGGCCCCAGAGGGCGTCCGCGTCAGAGGTCCGAATCCCGGAGCCTGCAGGAAGAGAGCCACTCCCGCATCCGCAGGGCGTCTATGGCGAGCGTCCCGCCGAGCAGCGCCAGCCGGTGCTCCCAGGGAGCTTGCGGATGAATCCTCAGCGTATAACGGTCCCGGCCCATGGCTTCTTTCAAGACTCCGGCCCATTCGCGCTTCACTCTCCCGACGACGGCGCCGCCGTCGCCGAACGTCGCCTCGAAGTCGCGATCAAAGGTTTTGCCCCGCACATTCAGCGGAGGCCCGGCGGCAGGGCGGATGGCGAGCTTCCTGCCTGCAAACCCGGTTCTGTCCACGATGCTCGCCAGAAACGCGCCGTTGGAAAGAGCCAAGACGTACGTGGGCATGTCGCGCATGCGCACATGGCTGAAGTCGAAATCGAAGTCGAACTGATCTCCCATACGCAGAACCACGGAGCCGTTGGCATCGAGGACGTCGAATCTGCTGGTGCCAAAGGCAGCTGAGAAACAGTCCGGAATATCCACGATGCGCCCGACCGCATTGCCGTTTCCGTCCATGATCGCGTACTTGTCGCTCACAACCGAACTGACCTGTTGGATGACAAGCAGATTGTGCTCTAAGAGATGTGCCGGCGCGTTCATACAGGGCACGCTAACAGCAGTCTCTCGGGAATTGCATGGCGTCCCATGGGCTGCGCGCCCCAATC
>CAJPTB010000169.1 GCA_905373325.1 uncultured Ancrocorticia sp. | reverse complement strand
GCGATTGCGGCGAGCGGACAGCGGGGCAACTGTTGCCAGCGGACAGCGGGGCGATTTTCATGAGGTTTGACCGTCAACCCAAACTTTGGCGCGACAGGCATGGAAGGGCCCACCGGGAGATCGAGGCCAACGTTCCGATTCACTCGGCCTCCATCGAGCGAGCCACCGGCCCAATCGAAGCCGCGTTCGCACTCCAATCCCAGGATTTCGAGAGGCTCCTGGCCGAGGGCCTTTCGCGTCCCAACCCAATTGTCACACCGTGCGGCCGCGACGCCCTGTACACGTGGCTCGTCGAAGCGCCGTCGGCCGGGAGCGTTCTGCTGTGGCTGGCAGATCTGGTTGAGCCAGGACGCATCGAGAACGCCGAGTTTTTCCGGCTCGGCGAAACCGGAACATGGGCGCTCACCGTCAAACTTCCGCGAAGTTGGCGCGCCTCATACAGGATTGCGACGAGCGCGGCGGATCCGATGGATTCCCCCTGGAGAGCGGCTCGCGGATACGGGCCGGTGCGCGTGGCCGCGCTCGAATCGTCAAGCTTGGATCGACGTTCTTCCGAGGCCATGCGATCCACAGCGGGCGAGTTTTCGCTGGCCGCCGGCCCGGAGGCTCCTCCGGAGCTCTGGCGCTGCGACGTCGGGCGCGAGGCCGATTGCTCGGACGCCGGGCGCCGCGCCGGAGGCGAAGCCGCCGGTCAAGCAGAATGCACCCGGTCCGGAGACTCGCATCCCCCACGCAGCCGCGTCGAAGAGATCTCCGACGGTGCCGAGCGAGCATGGATCTACGTCCCTAAGGCCGACGTTCCCGATTTCGACCGCCCCACACCGCTGTTCTTGCTTTTCGACGGCGGCACGTGGGTGCGAGACATCAGGCTTCCTCGGCTTCTCGACGCCGCAATCGCCTCCGGGGCCATTGCCCCTCTCCACGTGGCGATGCTCGACGCCGGCGGCGAGGGCGACCGGTGGGAAAGCCTCGGTGTTCCCTGCGGCCAAGTCGATGCCGTCCTCGATTGGCTGCTTCCCGAGCTTCGCAGCCGCTACAATGTGGCTCACGACGGCGCGAGCACCTGGGTGGCAGGGCAAAGCCTCGGCGGGCTGAGCGCACTGTGGACGGCGGCCCTGTCCGAAGGGCAGGTTCGCCACGTCGTCGCCCAGTCCCCGTCCCTGTGGCGCTTCGACCTGGCGGGCCCCTTGGCCGAAGCACCTTGGGATTCGATTCGCGTCGACGTCGGCGCGCTCGAGGGCACAGCGCATCTTGCGCACCGACTCGCTGCCCGGGTTCCCGGCATCGACGTCAAGGAATTTTGCGGCGGCCACGATTGGGCCTGCTGGCGCGCCGCGCTATTCTCCTCCCTCGCAAGTGTGTGAGCCCGCCTCGGTGTGAGCCCGCCCGGGCAGTCCCCGTGTACGGCCGGGGCGCACTGAGGCCGCCTGCGTCTCGGCACGGTCGGCTGCGTTGTCGCCGCCAAGACGGCGGCGACAACGCGACACCGCGCTCACAGCACCATGGCCGCAATCCAACCGGCGGCGAGCAGCGGCAGGTTGAAGTGGAGGAAGGTCGGTATGACGGTGTCGCGCATGTGGTCGTGCTGACCATCGGCGTTGAGCCCCGCCGTCGGGCCGAGGGTCGAATCCGAGGCGGGAGAGCCCGCATCGCCCAGAGCCCCTGCGGTGCCGATGATGGAAACCGTCGCGAGCGGCGAGAATCCCAGGGACGCGCACAGCGGAACGTAGATCGCCGTGATGATCGGAAGGGTCGAGAACGACGAGCCTATCCCCATTGTGACGATGAGCCCCACCAGGAGCATGGCGAATGCGGCCATCGGCCGATTGTCCGCGAACACCTTGGAGATGTCGGCGACGAGGGGTTTGACGTCGCCAGTGGCCTCCATTACCGCGGCGAAGCCCTGGGCCGAAATCATGATGAACCCGATGACGGCCATCATCTTCATCCCTTGGGTGAAGACGTCGTCGGCGTCGCGCCAGGGCACTGCACCCGTGACGAGGAAGACCATCAACCCCACGAGCGATCCGATGAGCAGACCGTCCGCTTCGGCTCCGGACGCCTTCATCCACAGTTGCACCCCAAAGCATGCAACGATTCCGACGAGCGACATGACGATGGGATAGGCGGACGGGCGAGCCTCCCCCTTTTCTTTCGCCTCGTCAGAGCCGCCGCCCGAGCCTCCGTTGCGGCCCTTGCCGAACAAGGCGGCCAAACCGCGCCTGCCCGCACTGACTTTGCCCGAGCCGCCCGCACCGACTTTGCCGCCGGAGGCGCTGCCGTCCGAGCCGTCGTCGGCGATGACCGCGTCCAGTTCGGAGACGCCGCTGCCGACGGACTTCGAGCCGTCGATCGCCACGTCGGCGTAATCGCGGGGCTTTCGATAGGAGAAGAAGACGGCGATGAGGAGGCCGGCGACCATTCCCAGCGCGGGAATCCCCATGGCGGCCATCACGTTGACGCCGTCGGTCCGCATTCCGGCTTTGCGAATGTTGCCAAGAAGAATGTCATTGAGGAAGATGCTGCCGAATCCGATCGGCAGATACATGTAGGTGGTCACCAAGCCGAAGGTCAAGACGCAGGCCACGAGCCTCCGGTCGATCCGCAGTTTGTTCATAACCGTCAAAAGCGGCGGAATGAGCAGCGGGATGAATGCGATGTGCACGGGAACGAGATTCTGGCTCATGATCGACATTGCAAGAATCCCGCCGAGCATCGTGTACTTCATGACGGTCAGCACGCGTTCGCGCGACGCGTTTTCCTCGCCGATCCGCGAGATGAGCGCATCGGCAAGAAGCTTGGGAAGCCCCGAGTTGGCCACAGCCATCGCGAAGGCGCCGAGGAGGGCGTATGAAAGGGCGATCTTCGCTCCGCCCGAAAGCCCCTCCTGAAAGGCGACCAGCGTTCCGTCCAGGCCGAGGCCGCCTAGCAATCCGCCTACGATTGCGCCGATGAAAAGGGCGACGACGACGTGGACGCGCACCAGCGAGAGGGCCAGCATGACAACCACAGCAATGAGAACGGAATTGGTCAACATTGCCCAACTATAAAACACGTCAAGCCCCGCGTCCGCCCGATCGCCCGGCAAACAGACAAAGAGACGCATATTGCCCGTCAGACAACTAGCATCCCGGAATTCCGTTCACTGCGTTTCCTGCGGGGAACTCGTCGGCAAGGCCCGCCGTCGATGGGAAGCGGCGTCGTCGCGTTGAAAGGCACGGCGATACTCGATTGGCGGCACTCCGACGGAGGCGACGAAATGTTTGCGCATGGACACGGCGCCGCCGAAGCCCACGCGGCTGGCGATCTGCTCGACGTCGAGCGCCGTCGTCTCCAGAAGCTCCTGCGCGGCCGCCACCCTGCGGGAGATGAGCCACCGGATCGGGGGCATCCCGGTCTCGGCGAGAAACCTCCGATGCAATGTGCGCGGCGACGCGTGCGCGCAATCGGCCATCGTCTGAGCCGTCCACGGGGCGGCGAGATCGCGCAGAATCGCCGCTCGCAATTTTTCGCCCTCGCTCGCTCTCCCCTCGGTTTCGCCTCTCAACGGAGGGATGAACTGAGCCTGGCCTCCCGGGCGGACCGCCGGCAGAACCATCGACCGGGCAACGGCGGCCGCTGCCGCCGATCCGCACTCTTGAGCCAGAATCGCCAGGCAGGCGTCGATTCCGGCGGCTACCCCCGCCGAGGTCCACAGCCGCCGTGCGGCGTCGTGCGTGTAGAGCACCTTCGGATCGACCCGCACCCTCTTGTGCCGTCGTTGAAGCTCGTCGCAAAAACGCCAGTGGGTCGTTACGTCGGCGCCGTCGAGCAAGCCGGTCGCCGCGAGGAGAAAGGCGCCCGTGCATAGGGAGGCGATGTGCGTTCCGGAGCTGTGAAGCCGAAGCACGAGGGCCGCGGCGCGAACGACGTCGTCTCGGACGACGCCGGACCTGGCGGTGCCGGGACGGGCGGCGTCTTCCCGGGCGGCGGCAGACGAGGCGACGCCGCCTCCGCCGGAGACGGCGCGGACGACGTCGGGATCGACCGCCCCGAGCGGGTCGGCGAATCCAGGAATGACGAGCAGGTCGGCGCCGTCGGCCTCCTGGAGCGGAAGCGCCCGGATGCGCAGGCCGCCTTCCAGTTCGGGTTCGGGCGAGGGTGAGACCGCGGCGACGTCGTTGAGCGGCACTCCCCTGTCGCGCCGGTCGCCGCCGAAGACCTCGAGCGCGGCACAGAGGTCAAAGCCCCGCATCCCCGGCAAAAGGACCACTCGCACCTTCATGGCAGAATTTTATCGGCAGGCGGCATTCGTGCCACTGTCGGCCTCGCGTCGGCGCTGGTTTCCTTGAGTCATGGAAAGAAAGAACACCGCACTCATCGTCATCGACGTTCAAAAAGGCTTCGACCACGGCGTCTACGGCCCGACCGCGAATCCGCACGCCGAGGCCAACGTCTCGCAGCTCATCGACGAATGGGCGGAGAGGCGGCTCGGTCCGCTCGTCGTCGTCCGCCACGACTCGCCCAACCCGCTTTCTCCGCTCCACCCCGATTGCCCGGGCAACGAACTGAAGGAGGACGTCGCCCGAGCCGAGGCCGACCTCACGATCTCCAAGCAGGTGAACTCGGCGTTCTACGGGAACCCCGATCTTCACGCGTGGCTTGGCCGTTCGCACATCGAGTCGCTCGTGCTCTGCGGGATCCAAACGAACATGTGCGTCGAGACGACGGCGCGGATGGCCGGCAACCTCGGGTACGACGTCACGGTCGCCTTCGACGCCACGCGAACGTTCGACATCGACGTCGAGGTCCCCGGCCTCGGACGGCTGCGGGAGAGCGCGGAAAACCTCATGCGGGCGACGGCGATGAACCTCGCCGCCGGAGGCTTCGCGAAGGTTCGCACGACGGCGGACATTCTGTCGCGGCTTTGACCGCGTAACCGCCTTCGGCCTTGGCCGCGCGTCCACGCCGTGAGCCGTCGCCTTTCGCAGCGCGCGGAGCTTGCTTCGCTGCGGGCACGTGCCGCGTGACGAAGTCTTCCATGCCGCGGACGTCGATCCGAATTCCCTCGGAGGAGAAAACG
>CAJPTB010000168.1 GCA_905373325.1 uncultured Ancrocorticia sp. | reverse complement strand
CTCGTCCATCTTGGCTTGGATCGGCAGAAGCTCGACAGCCGTGATACCCAGTCGCTTAAGGTAGTCGACGACGACGGGGTGGGCCAAGCCGGCGTAGGTCCCCCGGAGCTCCTCCGGGATGTCCTTGCACAGCGCCGTCATGCCTTTGACGTGGCATTCGTAGATGACGGTGTTGCGCCAGGGAATGCGGGGGTGGTGGGTGACGGACTCTTCCGGCTCCGTCACAACGCCGAGGCTCATGAAAGGGGCCGAGTCAAGGGGGTCGGGGTCCAGGATTCGGGAGCGGTCCAGGCTGAACCCCGGAGAGAAGAGGGCGCCGTCGAGGACGGGCGCGCGCGTGACGGCTTTGGCGTAAGGGTCCAGAAGAAGCTTGGCAGGATTGTGGAGAAGTCCCAATTCGGGCGCCCAGCGCCCGGCGACGCGGTATCCGTAGCGCTGCCCGACGCCGACGCCGGGAACGTGGCCCGCCCAAAAGCCCTGCCCTAGCGAGTGGAGTGCGAATCTTCGCTCGCCGCTGGCGTCGTCGCCGTCGAAAAGGCACAGCGTCACCGAGCTGGCGTGCGGCGCCATGAGCGCAAAATCTGTGCCGGACCCTACGACGTGTGCGCCTGCGGCGACGGGCGAGCTGACGGCGTGCTCCGTCGGCATCGTTTCTGTTTCTGCGAAGACCGCGGCGTTCGACAACGGGTGGGATTTCACAGTGCAAGTATGGCAAAGATTCAACTCCAGAACATGCCGATGCGAAGGATTGCCCGGCGGGAAAGTGCAGATGCGGATGAGAAGGCCTGGATTTCCGCGGAATGTCGTGATTGTGCGATGTTGGGAAAAACGTTGCGAAAAACGAGCTCCGCGTGTCTTTTCCTTGGCAGTTCGTCATTCTTCAACGGGTTTTCGCGTGCATATGTGAAGTTCGCCCCTTGAATGGCCCTTCTCGCGAGTAAACGGTCCGAATCCATGTGCGCGAATGGGCTGCGTTGGCTGAGCTTGTCTGCGGGTCCCTTTCTGTCGACGAACCCTTTCTTCGTTGGCCGTCCTCTTTCCAAGGGCGAGTTTTGTTTGCGATGTGCGCGCCACTAGGCTGATTGGGCCAAGGTCGAGGACGGGAGCAATGCGATGACGGGAGCCAAACGCACGGGTGCGGAGCGCGGGCGTGTGAGTGACGAGCCCAGACCGACAGACGCCGGACGCGTGGGCGGCAATCGCGAATTGGCGGGCGCCGAGCAGGAAGGTGAGGAGCGCGCGGATTCTGGGACGGACGGCGTTCGGGCCGGAGTCGAAAGGGACGAGGCCACCCGACGCGATTCGAACGCCCTCGCCGCGGCCGCAGAGAATCCCCGTGCGCGGTTTCTCTTCGTCTCGGGGTCGAGGGTGGCCGTCGAGCCCGGCGCCGAACGCGTGCTCGCAGTCTCCGCGGGGTGCGTCGCCCCGGAAGCGCGGCGTCGCGCCGTATATCTCGGCTTGGTGGACGGCGCACCCTATTTTGCTTGTGACATCGGCGATGCGGACGATTCCGCACGCGACCCTCGGGTCGTCTCGCGCGCAATTCCGGCCGCTTCTCGTCCGGCGGCCGTTGCAGAGGGAGACGAGAGGGCAAGGTCCGAGGCAGCCGGTTCCGAACATGCCGGCTCCGGGAACGCGGGTTCCGAGCATGCCGGCTCTGAGAAAGTGGGCTTCGAGGGTTCGGAGGACTCCGGCTCGCAGAGGGCGGGTTCCGAGGGGGTCGGCTCGCAGAGAGCGAATTTTGAGAGCGCCGGATACGAGAGAGCATGGTCTGTGAGCGCCGACTTCGCTTCGGTCCCGTTGACATCCCACCTATGGCCTTCGGTCGAGGCCGAGCTCGCCGTTGAGGCCGTGGCCATCTCGAACTGGATAGGCGGCACCCGTTTCTGCCACAGGTGCGGTGAGCCTTTGTCGCTGCGTTCCGGCGGATGGGAGATGGTCTGCGGGCGCGGGCATACGGTTTTTCCGCGTGTGGATCCGGCCGTCATCATGGCCGTCCGCGACGCCGAGGACAGGCTGCTCCTCGCGCGCAACGGGCGATGGGCCCCCGGAAGGCTGTCCGTTCTCGCGGGTTTCGTCGAGGCCGGCGAGCCGCTCGAGTCGGCTGTCGCGCGCGAGGTTTTGGAGGAGACCGGCGTCGTCGTCGACGACGTCGCGTACGTCACCTCCCAGCCGTGGCCTTTCCCGCGTTCCCTCATGCTTGCGTTTGAGGGGCGCACCCGCGCCCGCCAGGAAGACGTGAAGGTCGACGGCGAGGAGCTCGTTTTCGCCCGGTTCTTCTCGAGGGAGGAGTTTTCGGGGGCTCTGGCCTCGGGGGAGATCGGTTTGCCGACGCCGACGTCGGTCTCCGCGAGGCTCATCGAGCGATGGCTGGGCCGGCCGCTGGCCGACGTCTAGTTGGCGTTGTGGCCGGCTCCTGTGTGTCCGCCCGGTCCTAGCCAGCGTTGTTTTGCTGTTCTGGTTCGCCGTCGTTTGATTGACGAAATGTGCTCCCTTGCGATTCGGGAACGGCGTCGAGCCCGTCCTTTCGTTTTAACTTCAAGAAGTTGAAGTTTGCTTTCTTTCGTGTTGGCTTGGGGAGAGCGATGAAGGCACCCACGGCGAAGATCGCTGTCAGGTTCATGTAGAGCCTGCGGTTGTCGCGCGCAAGGTTGCATCCCTCGATGGCCTTGTCGCGCGCTCTTCGTTGCTCGGCCAATTCTTCCCCGATGTTGTTGGTTGCCGCGAACTGATCCATTTCTTCGGAGTTGTCTATGTCGAAAAAACCAGACGTGTTATAGCCTTCTTTCAGATAGTCCCAGCCCGCGGGCTTGCAGTGGATCTCACTGGCGTTGAGGGTTATGGTCGGACTGCTTAAGAACAGCCATTTGAGGGTGAAGAAGGTCAGCGCGACGATGAGGATGCGCAGGGTGATGAATATGGGTTTCGTCATTGCCATTCCTTTCTATTTCTTTCTGCTGGTGCATTGGCCGTTCCGGTTTGCGAGTGGCTGATTGACAGAGCTGAGTTCTATTGCGATTCGGCAACGGTGACGATCTCTTCCTTTCGTTTTAGCTTCAGGAAGTTGAGGTTAAACTTCTTCCGTGTTGGCTTGGGGAGGGTGATGAAGGCAGTTGCGGCGAAGATCGCTGTCAGGTTCATGTAGAGCCTGCGGTTGTCGCGTGCGAGGTTGCAGCCTTCAATGGCCTTGTCGCGCCCTCTTCGTTGCTCTGCCAATTCTTCTCCAATGTCGTTGGTTGAGGAGAACCTGTCCATGTCGTCGGCGCTGTGAATGTCGAAAAAACCAGACGCGCTATAAGGTTCGCCTAGATAGTCCCAACCGACCGCCCGGCAGTGGATCTGGCTGGCACCGACGGTTATGACCGGACCGCTCAGGAACAGCCATTTGAGGGTGAAGAATGTTAGCGCGACGATGAGAATGCGCAGGGTGATGAATATGGGTTTCGTCATTGCCATTCCTTTCTATTTTTTGTCATTGCCTTTGATACTCATTCGCTTTCCGGGAGAATGTTTCTGCCCCGCCCCCTATCTCGTCTCTGACGTATGCGTCAATGGCTGCGCGTTTGAGCCGACCGATGGACTTGTCTAGATCATCGCACTTCTCGTTTTCGCTCATTGTTTCTCCTTGGGGTTGTGGCGCGGTGGGCGCGCGGGTCTGGATCGGTTTTGTTGTGGACCGAATTCAAGTAGGATGCGGCTCGAACGGTATGTCACTCAAAACGACGAGTGAACAGGTATGTTATGAGGGCCGTTTGCCTGTCATCGACTCTTATGGTCGGTTGGCGTCGCGGCGCTGAGTGCAGGCGTGAAAGCGGAGCTCGCTGCGTCAAACCATTGCGGTTTAACCGCGTAATTCCGGAGATTTCTAGTTGTATGAATCAAGGTTGCGAGTTCTTGCAATGCGGGCCGAGGATCCTCTGTTGCGAGATTCTTCTGCCCGATTGCCATCAGCCTACGGTGCAGTTGAGGTCGTTGCAAGAATTTGCACTCTATTGTGAGCTGTTCCACTTCGCTTCATATGTTTCCGCGATGCTTCTTTGTTTCCTGCTTGTGGTCGGGCGCAGGATTCTTTTCTGTTCGGCGCGAGACTGCGATCCGACTGGGGCACCCTTTTGTGAAGCAGAGGCGCGGCGAAGCCCGAGCTTTGTCTCGTAGAAGCGCGCCGAGCGTACAAGGTCGGCGAGCCGGCAGTTCGATGAAATCCGGTCGCGTGAGGGTCGTTTCTTCTCTGTTTGCGGGTGGTTCGCGTGCGTCTGTTCCGCGGATTGCCCGTCTGCGTTTGGGCCGTCTGTGTGCGGCGTCGAGCAGCGCCCCGAGCGGTCGAACTCAGACGAGGCCCCGGTTCTCCACGTAAAAGTCGGCAAGATGGCGAACGCCGGTTGCGGGTCCGACGCAGTCGTGCAGCATGTTCCACGTCGCGAAGCGCGCGGCGTCCGCCAGGCGTCTGCTGAACAGCGACGTCAGCCCCAGCGCAGGCGGAAGGATCCACGTCGGAATCTTGCCCACGCGCGGCCGTTTCCCCATGGCTGCAAGAGCCGTTCGCACCAGCTCGTCCCAAGTGAAGACGTCGGGCCCGCCGACGTCCCACGATCCCTTTTCTCCCTTTTCCATGAGATCGCATATGCAGGCCGCGAGGTCCGCTCCGTGGATCGGGTTGAGGCGGATGGCTGGGTCGAATATGCGCACCTTGCCCCGCTTGGCCATCTTCAAAACCGACATCATGTCAGAAAAGTATGCCGACGGATTGACGATCTGAGAGGCGACGTCGGCTCTTTTCAAAGCTCGTGCGAAAGCGGTCTTGGCCCGCGTCAGTTTGGCCGGGCATTTCTCTCCGCCAAGGACGTTGACGTACGTGAACGAGGCGACGCCGTGACGAAGCGCGGAGGCGAGAATGGCGCGGTTGGCGAGGTTGTCGATCTGCCACGGGTCGGCTTTCTGCCGCGTCACGCCCAGAGCCGAGACGACTTGGGCGGCGCCTTTTGCGAGGTCTTTGACGAAGTCGGGTTCGGCGACGTCGCCGACGGCCCATTCTTCGACGAGCCCCTCCAGCGACGGCGACTTCCAGGGCC
>CAJPTB010000167.1 GCA_905373325.1 uncultured Ancrocorticia sp. | reverse complement strand
GGTGCGCCCGCGCAGAACCGGGAGCTTTTTGATCGTGCGCGACTGGGTCGCGGCCATCGTCTCAGCCGTGTCCAGAATCTGGATGGCCTCGGCGTGGGTCATGTCGTCTGTTCCCAAAAGATGGCGCATGTCAGGCCTCCTCGATCGCTACGAAATCGGCTTCATCGACAGGGGCGAGGTTCACCCGCACCTTTTCGGTGCGCGACGTCGGCAGGTTCTTTCCGACGTAGTCCGCGCGAATCGGCAGCTCGCGATGCCCGCGGTCCACCAGGACCGCCAGCTGAACCGCGGCGGGCCGCCCGATGTCGGCGATGGCCTCCAAAGCGGAGCGAATCGTCCGGCCTGAGTAAAAAACGTCATCGACCAGCACAACCGTTGCGGCGTCGATTCCGCCGTCGGGAATGCTGGTCGGATGGGGAACGCGAATGGGATTGCTTCGAAGGTCATCGCGGTACATCGTGATGTCGAGCGAGCCGGCGGGGACCTCCACGCCTCCCGCTTCGCGAAGAGCGTCGCGAAGCCGCCGCGCCAGCGGGACCCCGCGAGTCGGAATTCCGAGAAGGATGAGGTTCTCGGCTCCTTTGTTGCGCTCTAGAATTTCGTGAGCGATGCGCTTGAGCGACCGCTCGATGTCATCGGCGTCAAGCACCACGCGGGCGCGCGCCTTGTCTGCCATAAAGGCCTCCTTCCCCGCCTCGCAGGACGGGCTTAAAGAATCGGAACCAAGGCGGGTTCCATCGATTACGGTAGCCCTCGGCGGCTCGGAGCGCAACAAGGCTCGCGCGTCTGCGGGTCAGATCGATTCTCGGCCGCCCGCCTCCTCGCTTTCGGAAAGCCCGCGGCCGCCGGAAAGTTCGCGCGCGCGAATGTCCGCAACGCGGTTGAGGACTCCCATGACGAAGCCCACCGAGCGCTCCGTCGAATATTCTCGGGCCAAGCCCGCCCATTCGGGGATGACGTGGAAGCGATCGGTGCCCACGTACACGAGCTCTGCCGCTGCCGCGCGAAGAATGGAGCGGTCGACGGCGTTCATGCGGCTCATCGCCCAGTCTTCGCTCGCCGCTTCGACGATTGTGTCGATGTCGTCGGCGTTCTCAGCGTACGCTTCGACGATGCTCGCTCCGAAGTCGCCGATGGGCGACTGCGAGGTGGACACAACCTTGCGCTCGTCAAGCAGGGCGAGCAGGTCGCCCTGGCCGAGCAGACCGCGCTCGTCGGCCTCGAAAACGACGTCGAGAGCGCGGTTGCGCTGCTTGGTCCGCGCGGTGAAGCCGTCTTTGCGCCGTCGGCGCTTGGATTGTTCGTCCATCAGTCCGTCACTCGGCCGAGGTATTCGCCCGTGCGAGTGTCGATCTTGACTTTGTCGCCCTGGTTGAGGAAAAGGGGCACTTGGACTTCGTAGCCGGTTTGAACCGTGGCCGGCTTGGTTCCTGCGTTGGACCGGTCGCCCTGAAGGCCGGGCTCGGTGTAAGTCACTTCGAGGACCACCGACGCCGGAAGCTCGACGAAAAGGACCTGCCCCTCGTGCGAGGCGACGATGGCCTGCTGCTCCTCGAGGAGGAAATTGGCGGCGTCCCCGACGATCTCCGGCGAGACCGGAATCTGCTCGTAGGTTTCCAGGTCCATGAATACAAAATCCGTGCCATCGTTGTACAGGTACTGCATGTCCCTGCGGTCGACGGTGGCCGTCTCGACCTTGACTCCGGCGTTGAACGTCTTGTCAACCGTCTTGCCGGACAGGACGTTCTTGATCTTGGTGCGCACGAAAGCAGGGCCTTTGCCCGGCTTGACGTGCTGGAACTCGACGACGCTCCACAGCTGGCCGTCGATGTTCAGAACCATTCCGTTCTTCAGGTCGTTGGTGCTTGCCACAAGGGCTCCTTGTCTGTTGTCTTTCGCGCCTTTTTGCGCGCCGTCCCTAGAATACAGGTTCGCTCGCGTCGGCGAGCAAACGGTCCGTATGATACCGGGCACCCCTTCATGACGTGAAGCGGAGTGCGATGCCGGGCGCCCCCTCACGACGTGGAACAGAGGAAACGGGCAACCCGCTCGGCCGCCTCTGCAACGTCCATTCCCGAGGTGTCGAGCGTCGCCTCGGCGGCCGCCGCATAAAGCGGCTCCCGGCGCGAAAGGTGCCGGTAGAAGATTTTTCGGGGGGATTCGACGGCGGCCAGGCGCGGTCCGCCGATGCCCGTTCGCTTTACGAGGGTCGCGAGGTTTCCCGTCAGATGGACGACGACGGCGCCCTCCCCGGCCAACTCTGCGATTCGCCGCCTGACGGGGGCAAAATCCTCGTCGTCCTCGCCGTCTCCAAGCGATCCCGAGCTCAGCGCGAGGATCCTGTCGTCCGCGGCGTCGATCGAATCGAGGATCGCGCCCACCACTTCTCGCTCGACGGCTCTGAGGGCCCGCGCGCCCTTTGTCGTGACGATCCGCTCGGGGCTCTCCCCAGCCACGGCTTCCACGGCGTCGTCCACAATGAGGCAACTGCGGCCGCTCGCGGCAGAGATCCGCTCCGCGCACTCGGCCACGAGCGCGCCCGGAGGCCCGAGGAGGATCGCGAGGCTCACGGACGCGGCTCCGAGTCCGCGCTCAGAAGGCGAAGCACCTCGGCCACGACCCGTTGGACGGGGCCGTCGTCCGACGTCACGGTGTGGCGGGCGGCTTCCCTGTACCATGCGTCGCGCTCCGAGCGCAGCGCCGCCATTCTTGCGGCGGGGTCGCCGGCCAGCAGGGGACGGACCACGGAGGACTGCTTTGCGCGCCTGACGAGTTCGGCGTCGTCGACGTCGATGAGGACGACGGGGTGGCCTCTGAGCGCCTTCCGCGTCGATTCGGCGAGAATCGCGCCTCCGCCGAGGGAGAGGACCCCGTCGAAGTCGAGAAGGGCGCGGGCGACGACCTCGGCTTCGATCTCCCGAAACCGCGTTTCGCCGTCGTCGGAGAAAATGCTGGCGATGCTGCGCCCCTCGGCCTGGACGATGAGATCGTCGGAGTCTCGGAAGTCGCAGCCGAGAGCCTCGGCGACGAGCCTGCCGACCTTGGATTTGCCCGCTCCGGGCATGCCGACGAACACGGCTTTCGCGCTCATGCGCGGGCCTCCGGTATGGAGGCGAGGTAGGCGGCGAGGGACTCGCGCATCTGGTCTGCGGAGTCGCCTCCCGTCTTCTCGATCAGGGCTTCCGCAACGACGAGCGAGGCCATGGCCTCGGCGACGACGGCCCCCGGAACGACCGCCGTGACGTCGGAGCGCTGATGGAGCGCGGTCGCGGGCTCTCCCGTGGCCGTGTCGATCGTGCGAAGCGCCCTTGGAACGGTCGAAATGGGCTTGAAAGCCAGACGGATGCGGATGGCCTCGCCGTTGGACATTCCCCCTTCGATTCCTCCCGCCCGATTGGTCAGCCGCCTGAGGGCGCCCTCGCGGACGATCTCGTCGTGGGCGACGCTCCCTCGGCGTCCGGCGCCGGTGAAGCCGTCGCCGATCTCCACGCCTTTGACCGACTGGATCGACATCGCCGCGGCGGCGAGCCTGGCGTCGAGCCTGCCCATGGGCGTCGCGTACGTGCCGAGCCCCTGGGGAACTCCGTAGACGAGCACTTCGACGACGCCGCCGAGGGTGTCGCCGTCTTTTTTCGCCTCGTCGATCTCCGCGACCATGGCGGCCTCCACGGCTGAATCGAGGCATCTGACGGGGCTCGCGTCGAGGGCCTCGGCGGCGTCGGGGCCCGGAGGGGCGCCCTCGTCCGCGACCTTTCCGATCCTCACGACTCTGGAGAGGACGGACACTCCCGCGACCTGGCTGTTGACGGCCGCGGCGATCGCGCCGAGGGCGACGCGTGCGGCCGTCTCGCGGGCCGAAGCGCGTTCGAGAACGGGCCTGGCGTCGTCGAAGCCGTACTTGTTCATTCCCACGAGGTCCGCGTGCCCGGGCCTCGGCTTCGTCAAGGGTTTGTTTCTCGCGATTTCGCGGGGGTCTCCCGTACCCGCGTCCCTGGTCAGCTCGGAAGGGTCGACGGGGTCGGCGGACATCACCGCGCGCCACTTCGGCCATTCGGAGTTGCCTATCTGGAGGGCTATGGGAGAGCCGATCGTCCTGCCGTGGCGGATCCCCGAGAGGACGGTCAGTTCGTCGCGCTCGAACTTCTGCCTGGCGCCGCGCCCGTGCCCCTGCCGCCGCCGGGCGAGCGCGCGCGAAATGTCCGCGGAGGAAATGCGCACCCCCGCCGGAGCGCCTTCCATGAGTGCGATGAGGGCCGGTCCGTGGGACTCCCCCGCCGTTGACCAAGAGAACATGCCCATCATTGTCCCACGGTTCGGATCGCAATCAAGCTTCTCATTTGATTCTCCTTTAGCCGCTCCCCGCCCACACAGCCGAGGCGCCCGCCACCAGCCACGGCCCCAAGGCCATAGTAGTTCGGCGGTCTATTTTCCCGACGACGAGCAGCGCGCACGCGACGATTCCGGCGCAGACGACGCCGACGGCCAAGCCGAGGAGCATAGGCTGAAGCTGACCGGTCCACAGGCCGAGTGCGCCGGTCAGTTTGGCGTCGCCGCGGCCGAGGCTCGTAGCGGACGTGAGGGCGAAGGCTGTGAGAAAGAAGAGGGCGCCGACGGCGGCCGCGGCAAGAAGATCGTCGATTCCCCGCGACGCCGCCGAAAGGGCCGCTGCCGCGGCGGCCGAGGCGACGAGCGGGTCCGGCAGAATCTGGAGCGCGGCGTCGACGTAGGCGGCCACCGCAAGAAATCCTGCGGCGGCCGCTCCCTAGGCCAGTTCGGCGGCGAAGCCCGGGCGAAGCGAGACGCTCGTGCGTGACGAAGCCGCAAACGAACGCGCCGAGCCAAGGAGGACTGCCGCGGCGGCCCACAGGGCCCCCGCGCGCAGGGGCGAAAGGACGCCGCGAAGGATGCGCTCACGAGACCAAAATTCCATGCTGCAACGTTAGGGCGAATCGGCCGCCGGCCCACTGAGTTGTCCACAGCGGCGGAGGGTTCGAAGCGCCCGGCTCAAAGCGCCGGAGTCGCCGAGCGCATGGCGTCTCGCATCGCCTCCAGATCCGGTTCTTTCGACGTGAGGAGGCGAATCTGG
>CAJPTB010000166.1 GCA_905373325.1 uncultured Ancrocorticia sp. | reverse complement strand
GACCTCGCCTACCTCGTCGCCGCTCTGCTCTTCATCCTCGCCCTTGCGGGGCTTTCGAAGCAGACGACGGCGAGCCGCGGCAACATTTTCGGCATCGTGGGCATGGGGCTGGCGCTCTCCGCGGTCTTCATCCTCACGGTGGCCTTCAACCACTCCAATGTGCTGCAGATGTCGCTGTTCACGCTCCTCGCAATGGCCATAGGCGCCGGCATCGGCATATGGAGGGCCCGACGCGTCGAGATGACGGGCATGCCTCAGCTCATCGCCCTCCTGCACTCCTTCGTGGGCATGGCCGCCGTCATCGTCGGCTACAACGCACTCCTCGAAAGCGTCGACAGCAACTTCCCTGACTTGGCCCGCGGCACGGCGCTGCGGGACATACCGGACATGCCCTTCCATCTGGGCGAGATCGGCCTGGCGGTCTTCGTCGGCGCGGTCACCCTCACAGGGTCGATCGTCGCCTTCCTCAAGCTCTCAGGCAGGATATCGGGCGCTCCCCTCGCGCTTCCCGGGCGGAACTGGATGAATCTGGGAGCGCTCATCGCCTCGATTCTTCTCATCGTGTGGTTCGTCAGAGCCGGAGACCTCACGTCGGCGTTGATTCCGCTCATCCTCCTGCTCGTCGTCTCGCTCGCCCTGGGCGCGCACCTCGTCTTGGCGATCGGCGGAGGCGACATGCCCGTCGTCGTCTCGATGCTCAACTCGTATTCGGGCTGGGCCGCGTCGATGGCCGGATTCACGCTCGGAAACAACCTGCTCATCATCACGGGAGCGCTCGTCGGATCCTCCGGCGCCTACCTTTCCTACATCATGTGCAAGGCCATGAACCGCTCCTTCGTCTCCGTCATCCTCGGCGGTTTCGGCTCGGCCGGCGCGCTGTCGGGCCAAGACAGGGACTATGGCGACTACCGGGAGACGACGGCGGACGAGGTCGCTCGCATGCTCAAGGGCGCGACCTCCGTCATCATCGCCCCCGGCTACGGAATGGCGGTCGCCCAGGCCCAGTACCCGGTGGCCGAGCTGACCCGGCGGCTGCGCGAGGGCGGCGTCGAGGTCCGCTTCGGCATCCACCCCGTGGCCGGCCGACTGCCCGGCCACATGAACGTCCTTCTCGCCGAGGCGAAGGTCCCATACGACGTCGTCTTTGAGATGGACGAGATCAACTCCGACTTCTCCTCGACCGACGTCGTCCTCGTGATAGGGGCCAACGACACGGTCAACCCCTCGGCGCAGGAACCGGGCTCGCCCATCGCAGGAATGCCGGTGCTCCACGTGTGGGAGGCGAAGGACGTCGTCGTGTTCAAACGGTCGATGTCCAACTCCGGGTATGCGGGAGTCCAGAATCCGCTTTTCTTCAACGAGAACACGCACATGCTGCTCGGGGACGCGCGTGAGTCCCTGGAGAAGATCGTCACGGAGCTCTGATAGGCGGAGGCCCGTAGAACGGCCCTGACCAGAGCAGAGCCTCGACAGAACAGGGCCCTGAGCGTTTGAAACTCCGACCGGAAAGGAATCCCCAGCGGAAACAGGCCATGCCCAAACTCATCTGCATCGACGTAGACGGCACCCTCGTCACGGAAAACCAGGAGACGCCCGCTTCGGCGCGCGAAGCCGTTCGAGCCTCCATCGCGGCGGGCAACAAGCTTCTCCTGTCCACGGGGCGCTCGCTGCCCGAAATCTACCCGTTTCTGTGGGATCTCGGCTTCCACGGCATCATCGCCGGGTCGGGGGCGTACGTGAAGATAGGGGAGGAGGTCGTCATGGACCGGCGAATGTCGGCCGAAGAAATCTCCTACGTCACGGACATCTATCGCAAGCACGGCGTCAACTGGATGTGGCAGGGGCCCGACGAGTTCTGCATGAGCGAGGGCTTCTTCGGCTCCTTCGCGGGGGCCCCGAACGCGGAAGGCAGCCCCTGGTACCCCTACTATCTGCAGATCCTCCCTGTGCTGAGCACGAAGGTTCCCACGAGCACGTCCAAGGGCCTTTTCGTCTTGCCTTACGACTCGCCGGTGAGCTACGAGGAGTTCGTCGAAATCATCGGCCCGAAGTACCACATCATCCCCGATTCCGTAGGCGCCGCCGGGGGAACGACGGGAGAGCTCCTTCTGGCCGGGCTGACGAAGGAAGTCGGCATGCGGGCGGCGGCGCAGCACCTCGGTTTCGACGTGGCGGACACGGTCGCGCTCGGCGATTCCCCGAACGACATCGAAATCCTCAAAGCCGCGGGGACTTCGGTGGCCATGGGCAACGCGACCGACGCGGTGAAATCGCATGCGGACCTTGTGACGTCCGCGATCGACGACGACGGAGTGTACCGGGCGTTCGAAACCCTCGGCCTCATGTGACGCTCGCACGCGCCGTGTGGACAGTGCGTCACGCCCGCGGGTGCGCCGAAGGGAGGGTGACGGAAACCGAGGTTCCCACGCCTAGGCGAGAGCTCATATGAGCGGTTCCGCCGTGGCGTGCGACGATCGTCGCCACCAGCGCGAGGCCGAGGCCGTTGCCCGGATGCCCGCCGGAATTGCTCGCCCTGCTGAGCTCGTCCCAGACCGCGCCCACATCCTCGGCGGGAATGCCGATGCCGGTGTCGGCGACCTCGACCGTGACGGTCCCTTGGCCCTCTGAGCCTCGGATCTCGATGAGGGATTCGGCCCCGGAGTACTTCGCCGCATTCGACACGAGGTTGTACACCGCCGAATAGAGCAGATCGGCGTCGCCCGCCACGTGCGAAAGCGGCCAGGGCGCCTCCGGGAAGCTCAGGGAAAACGATCTGCTTTCTCCGCGCGCGGCAAGCTCTTGGGCGACGGCGTCGACGGCGTCGCGTGCGGTCTCCTCCAGGTCCACTTCCTCGATGTCGATGGGGGAGGTCTCAAGCTCGGAAAGCTTGCGCAAATCGGTCAGCAAGCGGCTCATGCGCAAGGACTGCGCGGTGACGATCGACCAGCTCGGATCGTCGGCGTCGTGGCTTGCCGCAGCGGCGCGCAGGGCTGTCAGCGGATTCTTCAGCTCGTGGTCGAGGCGGCGCAGAAAATGGCGGTGGGATTGGCGCAGCTCCTCCTGGCCGGCTTTCAAGCCATTGGCATACTCACGTTTTCTGCCGTTTCGCCAGGCGAGGGCGATCCATGCGCACAGGCTGAGGAACACTCCGGCGGAGGCGAGCAGGGTCGGAAGCGGGAACTTCACGAGGAGGTACCGGGATTCGCCGGAGAAGAGCCACGCTGCGGCGGCGGCAAGGCAGACGACCGCAGGCAGAAGCACGAACACGAGCCTGCGCAGACGAACGCGTTTCATGCCCGCACCGCCCCGATAAAACGATATCCCACCGACGGCACCGTTTCGATGTAGGTCGGCTGGGTCGGATCGTCGCCGAGAACCCGCCTGATCTCGCGGATGCGGTGGTCGACGGCGCGCGTTGAAGACGCAAAGTCGATTCCCCACAGCGCGGCCAGGAGCCGCTCGCGGGTGTGGAGCTCGCCCGGATGGGTCATGAGGTAGTCGAGAAGCATCGACGCCTTCGGGGTGAGCGTGACCTCGCGGGCCTTGAGGAAGACTCGCAATGCGACTCGGTCGAGCACGAGGTCGCCGCACACCAGCCGGTCAGCCGCCGAATAGGGCTTGGGGGCGGCCGCCGTCCGGCGCAGAACGGCGCGGATGCGAGAGACAAGCTCCTGCGGGTCGAAGGGTTTGGAAAGATAGTCGTCCGCGCCCTCGTCCAGGGCTGCGGAACGTTCATAGGACTGGTCGATCTGGGTCAGAAGAATGATGGGAGTCCATCCGCCGCCGGCGCGTATCTCGCGCACGAGCTGGCGCCCGTCCAGTTGAGGCATCATGACGTCCGTGACGACGATGTCGGGTTTGATCTTTTCGTGAATGTCGAGGCCTTCGGCACCGTCGTGGGCGACGACGACGGAAAAGCCCGAGCGTTCAAGATAGGGGGCGAGCGCGTCCGTGATGGCCGACTCGTCGTCGACCAGCAGGACCGTTTGTCGATTGATCGGCTTGTCAGCCATTTGCGACGTCCTCTCCAAACACGGCTGCGGTTGCGGAGGAGACGCCGCAACCGTGCCGTTTGCCTTCGGCCGGGCATAGCCGGCCCCGTTTCAGCCGGCCTTCTCGACCTCGTTGTCGGATCCGTTGTCGTTGACTGCAGGCTTCGAACCGTTCGCCCACTCGACCTTGCTGTCGGACCCGTTGAAGTCGACGGAGGAGACCTGCTCGACGAACACCTTGACGCTCGAACCCTGGATCGAGATCTTTTTCGCGGTCTTGGCGACGACCTTCACATCGGATCCGGTGACGGTGATCTGATCGACGTTCTCCTTGACGTGGACGGTTCCGCCGGAGTTGGGGATGACCGCGTTCCCGCCGACGACTGTGGCCACGGCGGCGTTCTTGTCGGCCGCCGCCTCCTTCCAATCGTCGTCGTCGACCGCGGCTCCGCCTTCCGCGGAGGCTCCGCCAGTCGAAGACGAGTTCGCGGACGAACCGCCCTTCGCGCTGTTCGACCCGTTGTTGGAGCCGATGTTCTGCTCGGAGTCCTTTCCGTCGGCCTTGTTGGAGACCCCGCCGGTGGCGGTGACGTTCTGGTCGTTATTGCCGTTGACAGTCACGCCCGGGCTCTTGCTCGCGGCGTCGTCCTTGACTTCAGCCTGGCAGGCCGCCGTGGCGAAGGCAAGACATGCTGCGAGCGCGAGTCCAGTGGTCTTCCATGTTTTCATCGAAGTTTCCTTTCATTTGGGAGAGTCTCCCATAGTGCCGCTGCCGTCGATGCCGACGTCGCCGACCCGAAGGCAGCTTGCGAATTGTATTGAGTTGTGATTGACGGCCGCTACTTGCGATTTGTTGCAAATGCTTGCATAGCGTATCGGGCCGAAGCGGCCGCACTGGTAGTAGGGCGTTACTGTCGTGGTCGTTGCGAAGCGTGCGTGAGCTCCGCAGAAACTATTGTAACCTAGTGATAGTGCGCGTTAGCGATCTGTGGCTAACGTGCGGGTGCCGGACGTGCCCGACGGATTTCGTTCTCCGCGCCGTTGTCGGTGACAGAGGGCATGGGGCCGTCGGTCCAGCGCACGTCGTTGTCGGAGCCGTCAAAGTG
>CAJPTB010000165.1 GCA_905373325.1 uncultured Ancrocorticia sp. | reverse complement strand
CCCGCTCGCGCGTGCGCAGAAGCGAGGTCGTCGCATGAGCGGGCGGCTCGCGCCCCTCGGCCCGGCTGCGCTGTCCGTCGGCGCGGGCGTGTGCCTGTGGGCCTCCTTTGCCCCCCTGCATCTGTGGCCGTCGGCCGTCCTCGGCGTCGCCCTTCTCATCGCGGCGCTGCGCGGACGAGGCTTTCGCGCCAGTTTCGCCTACGGTTTCGCGACGGGGGCGGTTTTCTTCGGCCTGCTGTGCGATTGGGCCACCGAAGCCGCGGGAACGTGGATCGCCAGAGTGGGGCTCGGGGGAGTGCTCGCCCTTTACATCGCCGTTCTGGCGCTCGTCTGGCAGGCGTTCCTGCGGGCGTGGGGCGGTTGCGCGCAAGCGACGACGGGCGCGAGGAAGACGCAGAATACCAAGGATCCTGCGGGCAAGGCCGGAGCTGTCGCAAACAAGGCGTGCGCTTGGAAGCTCGTGCCTGCTCTCGCCGTTGCGTGGGTCGCCGTCGAAGACCTCCAGGGCACGTGGCCCGAGGGCGGAATGCCGTGGGGCAAGCTCGCATTCGGGCAGGTCGAAGGCCCGCTCGTGCGCCTGGCGCCCTACGGCTCCACGGAGCTCGTCAGCTTCGCCGTCGTCGCGCTGGGAGCCTCTCTCGCATACGTCGCACAGAACGTGAGGGCCCGCCCGCGCCGTGCATTCGCCGCAGCCGTCGGCGTCTGCGCCGCGCTTGCCGCGACGGCGGCCATTCCGCTGGGCGGCCCGCCCATAAGCAGCGTGAAGGTCGGCTTTGTACAGGGGAACGTCTCCAGGGACAAATCGCTGACAGGCTATGCGCGGGCTGTCTCCGTCACCGAGCGGCTGGCGAAGCAGACGAGGAAGATCGAGGGGGAGGGCGCGGAACTTGTTCTGTGGCCGGAGAGCTCGTCCGACCTCGATCCGGAGACGACGCCGGAAGCCCGCGGCGTGATCGAAGGGGCGTTGTCGCGACTCGGCGTCCCGCTTGTGCTCGGCATCCAGCGTTACCCGGAAGACTACCGCTACAACGAGTACACGCTGTGGCTTCCCGGAAAGGGGCTGACCGCCAGGTATACGAAGCTGCATCCCGTGCCTTTTGGCGAATACATACCCGCGCGCGGATTCTTCCGGCTGTTCACGAAGGCCGTCGACCGGGTTTCAACGGACATGCGCGCGGGGAAGGGGTCTGCGGTTCTCGATGTGCCGCTGCGCGGACGGCGCGTGCGCATCGCCGCGCCGATTTGCTTCGAGGTCGCCTACAACGAGATCGTCTCCGAATCCGTTCGCAAGGGCGCGAGCCTCCTCACTGTTCCCACGAACAATGCGTCTTTCGGCGATTCCGCCGAATCGCGCCAGCAATTCGACATGACGCGCTTCAGGGCCGTCGAAACCAGGCGCACAGCGATACAGGTATCGACCATGGGGGTTTCCGGGGTCGTCGACGCCGACGGAACGGTGCGCGAAAAAACCGGCATGTGGAAAGCGGACGCCCGGGTGGCCAGCGTCGGCCTCCACACCCACGTGACGCCAGCCGTCCGGTGGGGAGGCCCGATGCGCCTGGCGTGGAACCTCGCCGCGGGGGCGGCGACGGCGTTAGCATTGTGGCGGATGCGATGCTTGCCTCAACGACGGCGGCTCGGCCGACGCCGCCGCACAAACTTGAGCGACGGGGCTCAAGGATCGAACGAGCCTGCGCCGGACTCGAACGGACAGCCCTTTCCGAGCGAGAGCCGGACCGAAAGCATCGGCATTGGAAACGTACGCAACGAGGACAACAACAAGGAGAAACGATGAAGGTCGTCGTGATCATACCGACCTACAACGAAATCGAGTCGCTGGAGGCGATCGTCGGCAGAGTGAGGGCGGCCGTCCCCGAGGCCGACGTCCTCGTCGTCGATGACAATTCCCCCGACGGCACGGGGGATCTGGCCGACCAACTGGCCTCGGCCGACTCCCACGTCCTCGTCCTTCACCGCGCGGGAAAAGAGGGGC
The DNA here is from genome assembly GCA_905373325.1 of uncultured Ancrocorticia sp. Lineage (GTDB taxonomy): Bacteria > Actinomycetota > Actinomycetes > Actinomycetales > Actinomycetaceae > Peptidiphaga. The sequence goes on along the minus strand of CAJPTB010000165.1, from coordinate 3,123 downwards.
TCGGGAAGGCCTACATCGCCGCGTTTTCCTGGGCGACGGACAAGGAGTACACGCATGTCGTCCAGATGGACGCCGACGGCTCTCACCGGCCCGAGCAGCTTCCCCTCCTGCTTGAGCGGGCCGCCATGAGCGACCGGCCCGACCTCGTCATCGGCTCGCGCTACGTGCGCGGGGGAGAGCTGGAGGGATGGCCGAAGTCGCGCGAAATCCTTTCGCGCGCCGGGAACTTCTACATCAAGGCCTGGCTGGGGCTTCCGGCGTCGGACGTCACCGCCGGCTTCCGGGTCTACCGGGTGGCCTTCCTTCGTCGCCTCGACCTTTCCAGCGTCGAATCGGCGGGGTACTTCTTCCAGACTGACATGACGGACAAGGTCCACCAGCTGGGCGGGTCGATTGTGGAGATGCCGATCAGCTTCGCCCAGCGGGAAGCAGGGGAGTCGAAGCTCTCGGCCGGCATCTTCACGGAGTCGCTCAAACGGACGACGTCGATGGGCGTCAAGCGCCGCGGGCGCCAGCTGGCGGGCCTGGCGCGCCGGGCGGCCGGCAAGCTGCGCGGCAAGTGACATTGGCCGGGCGCGGCGCCCGGCGGCGGCGCAAATCCGCGGGCCGGGCAGCCAGCCTCCGGGGACTCAGCCGTGGTGTCGGCGGAGCCTAAGCTTGCCTGCGCGCAGCAGATCGAGGCGCTCCTGGAGGAGTTCCTTGAGCTCGTCCTCGGTGCGGCGCTCCAGGAGCATGTCCCAGTGCGTGCGCTGAGGCTTGGCGGGCTTCTTGTCGTCCGTCGCAGGCTCGTCGCGCAGCAGACCCTCGGCGCCGCAGCGGCATTCCCACGTCGCGGGCGGCTCGGCGTCCGTCGCCATGGCCACGCCGAATTCGTGGCCGCCGGGACAGGCGTAGATGACTTGTTTGCGTTCGACGAAGGCGACTCCTTCGTCGGTTTCCAGTGAATTTGCGCCAATCTTCATTCCGCGAAGCGAACGTTCGGCCATGGTTTTCCTTTCCTCGACTGCCGGATCAGTCTAGCGGGAAGGCAAAAGAAACGCCGGGAAGAACGGTTTTGCCGCGCCACGACGCCACTTTCGCCCGTCAGCCCCTTTTGCGTCTCGATCCGATAATGTGCATTATGTCAAAACTGGGCGACGGCGAGAACGCGACCCGCCTTTGAGATATTCCCCCATCGACGCCGAAAGATGAAGTACTCTCGGCTTCATGAGACTCGGAATCGACTTTGGAACCACGCGCACAACCGTCGCCGTCGCCGACCGCGGCAACTATCCGCTTCTCGCGTTCCCAGATCGGAACTCGGACGCCCGTGAGTACATTCCGTCGATCGTCGCGCTGTCAGATTCCGGTCCTGTCTACGGTTTTGAGGCCGCGAGCCTGGCCCTCAAGGGCGCTCCTCACCTGCGCTCCTTCAAGCGCCTGCTCTCGCGCGCCGACGTCAATCAAAACGCCGAGGTCGAACTCGGCGGCCTCACGATTCCGCTCATCGACGTCGTCTCCGGGTTCCTCACGCACGTCGCAAAATCCGTCCGCTCCGCCGTCAAGCCCGCCAGGGGCAAGCTCGAGGCCGTGGTCGGCATTCCCGCCCACGCGCATTCGGCTCAGCGCCTCATCACCCTCGAAGCCTTCAGACGCGCCGGGATCGACGTCGTCGCCATGATCAACGAGCCGTCGGCCGCAGGCTTCGAGTACACGCACAGGCTCACGAAGTCGCTCAACTCGCGCCGCACGCGCATCCTTGTCTACGACCTGGGCGGCGGAACCTTCGACGCCTCGCTCGTCGCCGCAGACGACAAGAGCCACGAGGTGCTCGGCTCTCGCGGAGACAACAACTTCGGCGGAGACGACTTCGACGTCGCCCTCGCCTCTTTCGCGCTAGAAAAGTCCGGACGCGGCGAACTCGCCGCGGACGAATGGCAGAGGCTCCTCGACTCGGCCCGTCAGGCCAAGGAGTCCCTGTATCCGCAGTCCCGATACGTCGCCGTGGACGTTCCGGGCGCCTCCTCCCCCACGTCGATTCCGGTCAAAGAGTTCTACGATTTGGTCGCTCCGCTCATTGAGTCGACCCTCGCCACCATGGAGCCGCTTCTGGCCCAGGACGAGGGCGGCGCGTCGAAGCTCCCGGACGACGTCGCCGGCCTCTACGTCGTCGGCGGCGGGTCGGAGCTTCCCGCCGTGGGGCGGACGCTGCGATCCAGGTACGGCCGGCGAGTCCACCGCTCCCCGTACACCGCGGGGTCGACCGCGATCGGCTTGGCCATCGCGGCCGACCCGTCGGCCGGCTACACGCTTACGGACAGGCTGGCGCGCGGCGTCGGCGTCTTCCGCGACCGCGAGGGCGGCTCGGTCATATCCTTCGATCCCCTGCTCGGCAGCGAGCAGCGCGTGAGCCCGAACGAGGATGTGACGGTCGTTCGCACCTACCGGGCGGCGCACAACGTCGGCTGGTATCGTTTTGTCGAGTACACGCGCACGGACGCGGACGGCGTGCCGCGCGGCGAGGTCGTCCCGTGCGGCACGCTCGCCTTTCCCTTCGACCCCGCGTTGCGCGGCGGCGAGGTCGACGTGGACGACGTCGAAGTGCAGCGAACGGGCGACGGCCCCCTCATCGAAGAGCGCTACACGGTCGACCGGCACGGGATCGTCGAGGTTTCGATTCGCGACGTCGAATCGGGATACGAGGTCACGCGCTCGCTCGGAGCACGCTGAATTTTTTCGAGCGATTTCGCGCCGTCTTTTTGGACTGTTTCACAGGGCGAGGGCTTTTTGCCTTTTCCGCCGACCTTCGGGGCTCTCCGCTTTGAACGCCTTGCACGTCGTGCGCGTGCGTGCGGGGCTTATGGCTGTCCCTTTCGCGGTACGTCGGCTTTGGGCGCCCCCGATTATCTGAGAATATGAGGAAGTGGTCCATCCAGTCGACAGGGCGCCCAGCGCGCCCACATTAGCCGTTCTCTCCATTCAACACGTTTTGGCTTTCTACGCCGGCGCGGTCATCGTTCCGCTGCTCATCGCGGGCGGACTCCGTCTGGACGCGGAAACCACGATCCACCTCGTCAACGCCGACCTTCTTACCTGCGGCGTCGCGACGCTCATTCAGAGCGTGGGGATCACGCGTTTCGTGGG
>CAJPTB010000164.1 GCA_905373325.1 uncultured Ancrocorticia sp. | reverse complement strand
CCGCAGCCCTGCCTCGTCGGTGACGATTCCGACGATCCGTTCGATCGCGTGGGCGGTGGTGGCGTCAACCTGTCCCTTTTCCTCGTCGAAGTCGGCCGAGGTCAAGTTGAAGGCCCTCAAGCCCTGGAGGACGAAGGCGCGGGTCCAGTACATCGACCCCGAGGCGAACTCCAGCTCGTCCGGGTCGATCGACATCTCGATGCGGAGCATGAGCTGCTCGACGATCCGCTGGTCCCCGCCCCAAAACTCCTTGCCGACGATCGAGTCGGCCGCGGTGACGAGCCCCAGCGTCGGGTCGGCGGCGAAGGCGTTGAGGATCTCCTCGACCTTCTCGCGCGATCCGACCAGGTCGGAAAGGAACTGGTCCTTCCACGCGGCGCCGCTGCCGTCGAGGTCGGCGTGCTCCTCCCGCCACGGGCTCTTCTTTGTGTGCAGCTTGAGGATGAGGTCGTATGGATTGAGGATTCCCGAGTTGACTAGCTGGACGGTCGGGAAGATGTCCCGGCCGTGGTTTTCAACCTCGACGACGACGCTGTGGCGCATGTACTCGAGATCTTCGGGAACGGCCACGTCCGCCCCCGAGGCGTTCGTGACGAACAGGTCGAAATCGATCGGGAGATTGCGAAGGCGGTCGAAAAGCTCGGGCATGAGGTCGGCGTAGAAGCAGTGAATGACGACGGCGATCCGGCTTGGGTCGGCGATGTCGAACTGCGGGTCGATCCTCCACTTGTCGGGAAAGCCGGAGTCCTGCCGCCCGCCTTGGCGCATGACGTATTCGCTGAAGTCGGCCGGATGCTGGGATCTGTAGCCCTTGACGCTTCCCGAGACGAGGAAGTTGGCGGCGGCGTTGCGGGCTCGGGCGGCGTGGTACTGGGCCCTGCGCACAAGGCCGGATCTGCTGAAACGAGGCATGGGGAAACTCCTAACTCACCACTGGGCGATATCGGTGTTGTAGCGCCGGGCGACGTAGGCGGCGGCCTCGGCGCCTTCCGACAGGGTCGAAGGATGCGTCATGATCGTGCGCTTGAGGAAGGGGACGTCGTATTCCATGAGCTTGCGCCAGCCGTCGACCGTCGGATTTCCATACGGAACCCCGAGGTCCGGGCCGGTCACCCACTCGTCGGAAGAGTAGGCCTCGGAGAAGCACACCTTTGAGGCGCCGAGCTCGTAGGAGAGCACGACGTCGTCCTTGTCCGGCTCCACGCGGACGTCGTTGAAGAAATCGACCCACGGTCTGTCGGCCAGGATCCCCCCGCGGAAAGCGAGGAAGAACGACTGAATGTGGCGGGCGAATTGGTAGGACGCGGTCAGCCCGCGGATATCGGGGCCCGGTTCGGCGGCCCATTCCAAAAGATGGTCGATCGGAGCGAAGGGGCCGAGCAGCGAGTCGTTGGTCAACAAGACGACGGGCGCTTCGCGGACGCCCGGGATGCAGCCCAAAGCCGTGGCCCACGAGCCGAAGTCGTAGCCGAGGTTGGGGCGGCGCATCACGACCGTCGCATCGGGGATCCCGTGGGGGAACCGGAGGGGCTCGGCCGAGTCGCATGTCGATATGACGACGGTCGCATAGCCGTTTCCCTCGAGCGCTTCGAGATACTTCGAAAGGGACATCGGCTGCTCGGGGCCCATGGAGAACTGGGCGACGAGCGCTACCCGCCCCCGGGCGGCGACGCCGGCCGGCTCCCCGCGTTCGATGCGGACTTTTCCCCGCGACACCTCGGAGACGAGCGGGCCTCGCTTCTTCAGGACCCTCACCGGCCCAGGCCCTTGCGGACAGCCGTCTTGACGAGCCTGACGGGGGCGGTCATCTTCCACGACGTCGAATGCCGGATCGCGTCCAGCTGCTCCCACGCACCGCCGAGCTTGCGGTTTGCCGTGCGAAGTTCCTTTTCGAGTTGGTCGTTGCGCTTGCCGAGCTTTTGGACTTCGCTCTGGGACGCCCGCAGCGCGGCGCGCAGCTGCCGCAATTCTTCCTCGCTGCTCGATTCGTTCATCTCATCGCCTCTCTTGTGACGAAGGCGCCCCGGAGACTCGGCTCCAGGCGCCGGCTGGAAGTGTTATCAATCCAGGTTCTTCGGCGACCCGGTTGCCTCTGACGATCAATTCGGTTCTGCGATCCGAATAGTCGAACATCTCGCCGTCGCGCACGAAGCACGTTGTGATCCAGAACCTTCCAGGCTGGATGAGCACGGGGTCCATCGTGTAGTCGATGAACGTCTCCTCGCCCCTGCGCAGCGAGTAGAGCCGCCCGCCGTGGCGCGAGTTGGGCCCCGCGATAGTCTGTCCCTGGTCGGTCACGAAGGCCAAGCCGAGTTCGACGTCGTGCAGATCCTTCTTCGCCCGCACGTGCACGCGGACCGTGCCGGCCTCGCCGGACGTGAGGAACGGCGCCTCGTTGCCCTCGGCGTCGAGGAGGTCGACGCCGACCATCCGGCAGTCGCCGTTGCCCTGGTTGAGCTTGAAGGACTCGTCCTCGGGGAATTCCTCTTCTTCCTCGCGTTCGGCCGCCCGCTTTTCGAATTCTTTGGCGTTGACGGCTTCGAGGTAGGCGGAGACGGCCTCGTCGGCGTCGGCGACCATCTTGACTCGGCCGTGGTCGAGCCACACGACCTCGTCGCACATTTCCTGGGCGAGCGAGAGCGAGTGGGTCACGAGCGCCACGGTGGTCCCGGCGTCGCGCAGTTCGCGCATGTAGTCGAAGCACTTGCGCTGAAATTCTTCGTCACCAACGGCGATGATCTCGTCGACGATGAGGATCTTGGGGCGGATGGCCACGGCCACGGCGAAGCCCAGGCGAACCGTCATTCCAGATGAGTAGACCTTGACAGGCTGGTCGATGAAGTCGCCGATGTCGGCGAAGTCGATGATCCACTCCAGGGTGTCCTCAATCTGCTTCTTCGTCCGTCCCAGGATCGCGCCGTTGAGGAAGATATTTTCGCGGCCGGTCAGCTCGGCGTGGAATCCCGCCCCGAGCTCGAGCAGGGCGTCGACCTTGTCGGAGACGGAGACGGAGCCCGACGTCGGCCTGTACACGCCGGCCAAGATCTTGAGCATGGTCGACTTGCCCGAGCCGTTGTGGCCGATGAGGCCGAAGGTCGTTCCTTTGCGGATCTTGAAGGAGACGTCGTCAAGGGCGTGGAACATGCGCTTGCCTTGGCGGGAGCGGCCGCGGACGAAGCGCTCCTTGAAGGTGTCGCGGCGGTCCGCTTGCATTTCGAAGGATTTCGAGACGTTCTCGACGACGATCGCGAACTCGTCGGGCGCTCCCTGCGCGCCAACGGCGCCGGTGTGAACTTCCATCTCAGATCCTCTCTCCCAAATCGGCGCCCCACTTGCGGTAGACGAGCTTCGCCGCGAGCAACGCGATCCCGGCCCACGCCGCGCAAGCCAGCCACGCCTTCCAGTGCCCCGGAGCGCAGTAGAAGGCGACGCTTCGGAAGAGCTCGATGAACTCAGCCATCGGCATATGCCCGATGATCTTCTGCAGGGGAATTCCCCACTTCTCCACGGGAACCAAGGTCACGCTGTAGATGATCGGCGTCGCGAAGAACATGAGTTGGAGGATCACTCCGACGAGCTGGGCCAGGTCTCTGACGTGGATGTTCCATATGGCGAGGACGACCGCGACGGATTGGACGAATACGACGAGCAGACAGAACAGGAAGGGTATGAGGATCCACGTCCACCCGAATATCCCCAAAAAGGCGAACACGGTCAGGAGCAGCCCCACCTCGATGAGGGACTGGACGCCGACGGCCAGGCCCGCGCCAAGGACGGGCGCATACGCTGGGAAGTAGACCTTCTGCAGCAGCGATCCCGAACCGAGAAGCCCCGAGATGCCGCCGTTGACGGAGCTGAGGAAGTAACCCCACAAGGTCAGGCCGGCGAACAGCCACACGGCGACGAATTGGATTCCTTCATACCTGCTCGCGCCTCCGGGGATCTTCATCTTGAACAGGCCGCCGAAGATGAGCGTGTAGATCCCCAGGGTTGCGAGCGGCACGACGAGCGACCACACCCACCCCAAGAGGGTTCCGTTGAACTTGGCTTTGAGATCCCGCTGACCGAACGCGTTGATCAGCGTCCACTGTTGCGACAAGGGCAGGGGCGCCCTCACGTCTGTTCTGTCTTCCATACCCTCACTCGCTCGCGTAAGCGCCGAAGCGCCACTCTTGCTTCGCCTAGTGTAGTAGGAAGCTTAGCCGAACGCTCACCCCGGGGAGCCATTCGCACAGTCGCCTTCGCCGCACGCACAGCGCTCGACTCCCGTCGGCGCACGCGCCGCACGGGCAGAAAGCCCCCTAAAGACGGGCAGAAAGCCGGCTAATAAAGGCGCGACGCACACGCTGGCCGACGACGGCGGAACGCCCCCGCGCCGGGCTCGAAAGCGCGGCGGGCTGCCGCAAATCCGCCCCGTCGCCGGCGTCTGCGGCTTTCACGGGCTCGCCGGCGGCGCCCCCGCCTCGTCATGTTCGCCGCCGCCGGATTTTCGAGGCCTCCCCCGGCCGACCGCGAGGGCGAGGCCTCCGGCGACGAGGTCGGCGACGGTCACAAGAACCCTCGACGTGATGACCACAACAACGAGCGAACCGACGTCGACGGCGCCCGCGAGCGCCGCCCCCAGCGCGACTTCCCTCACACCGACCCCGGCGGGGACGAAAAAGACGAGGAACCCCGCCGTCCACCCGAGCGCGTAGCCGCCTATCGAGCGCGCCAGCCCCGCCGCTCCGGCCTCCATCCCCAGTGCGGTGAGAAGGACGTAGACCTGCAGGCCGATCGCGAGCCAAGCAAAGAGAGAGACGAGCGCCGACCGCAAAACGGCGCGCCCGGACACCGGCCGCTCGAGGGGCTCTCTGCGCGCCAGACGCAAAGCCGCATTCAGGCACCTGTTGAGGATTGAGGGCCAAAGAACCACGACTCCCAGGGGCACTGCGGCCAGCAGCCACCAGTAGCTGCCGCGCAGGTCTTCGGCCGCCAGCAGGGAGGGCAACGCGAGCATCCCCCCGACGACTATCGAGATCGCAACCGCCACGGCGAGGGAGGAAACCGAGCGGCGGCGTGAAATCGAGTACCCGCGGGCCGCCTCCCCCATGGCGACGAAGTTCCACACTCCGCCGGGAAGGTACTTTGC
>CAJPTB010000163.1 GCA_905373325.1 uncultured Ancrocorticia sp. | reverse complement strand
AGATCCGCGCGCGCTCGCGGGCGGCGATCTACAGCGTGCAGGAACGCGAGATGCGCACGTGGCCGAATGATTTCGGAAGGCTGGCGCCCTTCGAGGTGATTCGCGACGGCGCTCTCACCTCCTCCGCGACGCGTTGGACGTCCCTCGACGGCTTCGGATCCGTTCCCGACGCCGAGTACATCGATTTCGTGCGTCAGAGGTCTCCCCATCCGTGGGACGCTGAGCCCTCCGACCGCGTGCGGCTCCGAACCCAGGTGGCCCGCGACGTCTGGCACGAGGGACTGTCCCCCATGCACAACGTGTGGCCCCCGCGCTGGAACGTCGCCGGCTTTCCCGACGACGCCCAGATGGCCGCCCTCAAGGAGGCCTCGACCCGCGAGTTCTGAGCGGAGCGCATGGCTCCGCGGTCCGCTAGTCCCCGCTAGTCCGCTAGTCCGTGCTTCTCCCCCATTTCCCCGCGTAGAACCGGCCAAGGGTCTCCTCCTTGAAGTCCGCGTAGTCGCCCGCTTCGATCGCCGCGCGGATCCCGTCGACGAGCCGCACGGTGAAGTGCTCGTTGTGGATCGTCGCGAGTGTGGAAAAGAGCATCTCTTTGGCTTTGTACAGATGGTGGAGGTAGGCGCGCGAGTAGTGCGTGCACGTGTAACAGCCGCATCCGGGCACGAGCGGGTTGAAATCGCGTCTGAACTGGGCCCGCGTGAGATTGAACCTCCCGTCGGGCGAGTAGATCGCGGCGTTGCGGGCGACGCGGGAAGGGTTGACGCAGTCGAACGTGTCGGCCCCGGCCTCCACCGCCGCGAAGAAATCGTCCGGCTCGGAGATCCCGAGGAGGTGGCGCGCCCGATCTTCGGGCAGTTCCTGCGAGGCCCATCCGACGATCGTCCCCAGATTTTCCTTCTCCAGCGCCCCTCCGATGCCGAAGCCGTCGAATCTCTGCCCGTCCGTTTCCATCGCGCCGAGGTCGCGGGCGGCCTTACGCCGCAGATCCTCGTACTGGGCGCCTTGGACAACCCCAAAGAGCTGCTGGTATGGCTTGCCTTCGCGCTCGGCCGTGAGTGCGCGATGGGCCGCCAAACACCGCAGAGCCCATCGCCTCGTGCGTTCGAGGGCCTCCTCCTGGTAGGCGCGGGAATTGAGCAGCGTCGTCAGCTCGTCGAAGGCGAAGATCACATCCGCCCCAAGCTCGTGCTGGATGCGCATTGAGACTTCGGGCGTGAATCGGTGTCGACTTCCGTCGAGGTGGGAGCGAAACCACACGCCGTTGTCGTCGACGTCGGCCAGGCGTTCCTTCGACGGCGCCACTGTCCCGTCAGCGTGCGAGGAGCCCGAGAACTCCTCGGAAAGGACCTTTTTGAAGCCCGACCCCAAAGACAGGACCTGAAACCCGCCCGAGTCGGTGAACGTCGGGCCGGGCCAGTTCATGAATTTTCCGAGCCCGCCGGCTTCGTCGACGATGTCGGAGCCCGGCTGCAGGTACAGGTGATAGGCGTTGGCGAGCACGGCCTGCGCGCCGACGTCGGCAATCGCCTCGGGCGCCACCGCCTTGACGGTGGCTTTGGTTCCGACCGGAACGAAAGCGGGTGTGGCAATCTCGCCGTGTGGGGTGGCCAGCACTCCGGTGCGGGCAAGCGGGTGGGCGTCTAAGCGGGCTCGAATCTCAAACGTCATCTCGCATTCTCCTTGCCGTCGGCCTTCGAAACCCGCTCTTCGCACGAAACCCGCTCTTCGCACGAGGCCTTCTTTTCAGGGGAGGATTTCGCATACGCGGGGTCCGTCTTCTTGACGAATCCGATGACGGCGTAGGTCAGCGGCAGGAAAACGGCTTCGACGCCGACTTTGTAGGCGAAACCGACGAGCATGAGGTTGAAGATCGTGGCCCATCCCGCGTTCCCGGTCCACGCGATGAGGCAGAAGACGGCGGTGTCGGCGGCCTCTCCCACCACGGTCGATCCGAGCAGGCGCGCCCATAGGCGTTTCTCTCCGAACGCCTTTTTGATCTTGACGAGCACAAGGGAGTTGAGGAGTTGGCCCGCGAGGTATCCCAGCAGCGAGGCGGCGACGAAGCGCGGCACCTGGCCCAGAACCGCTTCAAAAGCCTCCTGGTTCTTGTAGTCGGGGTCGGACGGCGCGATCTGAACGAGCCAGAAAGTCAAAGACGCCAGAATCTGAACGACGAATCCGGTGACGATGACTCTGCGCGCCCGCCGAAAACCGTAGACTTCGGAGAGGACGTCGCCGAGTATGTATGTCAGCGGGAAGAGGATGGCTCCGCCGTCGAACACCAGGTGCCATGAAAAGCCTCCGAGGGCTACGTCTACGCCGATGAGTTTCGTGGCGGCGATGTTGGACAGCAGAAGGAATGCGACGAAACATACTGCGACGATGTCGAAGTATCCTAGGCGGGCATGACGGTGGCTCACGGAGAACTCCTTTAAACAGGGCATTCGGTGCGGGATGCGGGGGTTCGCCCCGCGCTGCCACCACGGGGGCCGGTTTGAAACCGAGACGTCGAATCGCTCCGCCGTCCTCGTAGAGTGTAGCGCCGCACGCGCCCGACGCGAAGCCTGAACTCGCGATCGCCGTGCGTTCAATCGTCTTTCGCGGCCCATCTTCACACCCCGTGCCTTCGCGTTCCAATGATTGTTCCATCTGGCCGAGTGAAGACGAATCCGCCGTCGTGGTGGGCGATGGTCGTCATCTCGCGATGGACGAGGGCATGGTGATGCCAACACAGGAGGACGGCGTTGGCCAGGTCTGTCGCGCCTCCCTTTTTCCAGGGCAAGGCATGGTGGATCTGACCGTGCTGGATCGTCTCCGAGCACCCCGGGTACCGGCAGTTTCGATCTCTGGCGATTACAGCGCGAGTCTGCCCAGGTGTGAACAAACGCTTGCTTCGCCCCGCGTCGAGAACTTCCCCGGTCGCAGAGAGCACGATGCGGCCAATCGAAGAGTCGCATGCCAGCCGGGCAAGCTGAGACATCGACAGTGCGGTTCCATCGTCAAAAGCGGCCGGCTCCGCTCCGGCCAAAGCCTTCAGATCGATTGCAGAGGGAATGACCGCCAAGAGGGGGCCGAGCTTCTTCCGTTGCCGGCGAACCTTTTCCAGACACGCGCCGGCCCGCCCCTGACCGCCCGTCTCAACGCACCGCCCCGAAGCATCGCGGTTCACACCGTCATTGGCCCCACCTGCTTCGACGGCGCCGACGCCGCGCGCGTCGACGCTTCCGGTTGCTGCGACGCCGCTTTTGAACATTGAAAGCGCCCCCGGAGAATCGTTTGCGTCGAGGGCAGGACAGCCGCCGGCAGCGTTTTCCAAGCGCATGAGAGTCGCCAGGGGAACATGAACCGACAAATGCGGGCGGATGCGAGCCCCGGCTGCCAGAGTTCCCTCATCGAGGCGGACGCTGGCAAGCTCGACAAGGGCTCCGGCGCGCCGTTCCGGCAGAGTCCGCGTGTCGTCGGCGCTCTTTCTCCCCATGAGCGCGCTCAACGCCGTATCCACGAGAGCCGAAGTCTCGCTGGAAAGCCAACCGCTGACGCGCATTCCCCACCCCGACGGGGAAAAGACAACCTTCTCCCGCGCAGCTTCGTCTTTCTCCGCCGCCACTCCCATGGCAGGGTCCTCCCGCAGGGCGCGCGCTCTAAGCCGCCGCTCGAATTCACGCGGAGCAGACCGACGCGCCCACTGAACTATCTCTTCTTGAACCCCCTCGCGGCGAAGCGACTCTCGCAGAGCGGGCGTAGAAAACACTCGTCGAACGCCGTCGATATGCTCGGCGAACACGTCTCCCGACTCCAGCGCGGCGGCCATGACCGGCAACTCCTCGCCCAAAGATTGAGCGCGGGCAATTTCACGGGCGGCTGCAGCAGGCGACTGCCCCGAGGCCTTCTCGTTCCAACGGACCAGCGTCCGCTCGCCCGAAGCGCGCCAACTGCCCCTTTCTCCAATCGCAACGAGCCAGCGGCCTCGCACCGCTCCCAGGCGCGAGGCCAGTCCTGCCAACGCCTCAGCACCGGCAAGAAGCTCCTCGTCAGAAGCCTTTGACACGTCCAGACTGGCCAAAACCGAAATGTCGGCCTTCAATCCGTTCACAGACTCACCCACACCGGATTTTCGACCCCGATCGAACGCTCTTCCACCGCCTCCGGCGCAGGCAAAGCCTTGAGAAAGCGCCACCCTAGCCGGGCAAAGAACGCCCGGCACATCGACGTCGTCGAGAGTCATTGTGCCCGCCTCCTTCCGCAAGATCCCCGGCGTCTCCCTTTCCTCCATCATACACGAGACTTGATATGGTTTCAATTTTTTGTTCGATATTTTCTGTCGTTTATTCGAGAAGTCAACCTTTGCAGGATGCCCGACGACGCCTCCGCACCAGCCGCGCGACCTCCGCCCGCACAAGCCGCGCGTCACACACCGTGCAGCCCCCACCGCCAGACCCCGCGCACAGAGGCCACCCGCACACAGAGGCCAAAGGCCCGAGCAACCCTGGAACGAACGCATCGGCGGTTCATCGTGGAGTTTTTCGCTCTCAAAGGCCCGAGCAACCCTGGAACGAACCCTAGAACCCGATGTGCAAAACCGCCGCACGGTCGGCCGGGCTCACAGCCTGCGAAATCGCCAGATCCTTGCCGTCGCGATACCCGACGCTCTGCCCGGGAAGCAGGAAGGCGTCGGCAGAAAGCAGGTAGTCGACCACGTTTGAGAGCATCGCATAGACCTCTTCCTCGCTGTGCAAGGACCCGACCACCTCAAGGTCGAGATGCCCGAACAACGGCAGTCCCAACGTCCGGCCGTAAACGAGGTCCGGCTTGGACACCCGGATTCCCACCCACAGCGGGATCGGGGCCTGCCCCTTGCTCAAGAGGTCCGCAAGTTCGACAACCATCCGCGGAGGCTGCACGACGCCGAGCTCCGGCCGGAAGAGCCCCACCGCAGACTCCTCGCGCATGAGCGCATCGGCCACTTCCGCGAGAACGACGTGCGCGGTCAGCGCGCGCCGCCTCAATCCCACCTCGCGAGGAAGCCCCTTTAGTTCCGCAATCTCCTCACCGGTGAAACCCGGAATCCCCGATCCGCCCGCATCCGCCGCCCGATCGCCGACTTCGCCTCCCGAACCGCCGGCTTCTCGCCCAAAGCCTCCCGCTCCGGCCT
>CAJPTB010000162.1 GCA_905373325.1 uncultured Ancrocorticia sp. | reverse complement strand
TCAGCGGCGCCAACACCATGGACATGTTGCGCCCTTCGGCGCGCGGCGCCGCTTCAATCGTCGAAAGCTCCGCCAGCTCGTCGGCCAAGCCTCGCAGCAGGCGGACGCCCATTTCGGGGCGGGACTGCTCGCGGCCCTTGAACCGAAGGTCGAACTTCACCTTGTCCCCGCCGGTGAGGAAGCGTTCCGCCTGGGATTTCTTGGTTCTGTAATCGTTTTCGTCGATCTTCAGACCAATGCGGATGGATTTGATGACTGTGTTCGACTGGTTCCGGCGCGCTTCGCGGACTTTCTGGGCCGACTCATACTTGAACTTCCCGTAGTCCATGAGCTTGGCGACGGGCGGGTTCGAGTTCGGCGCGACCTCGACGAGGTCGAGACCCGCCTCCTGAGCCAGGCGCAGCGCGTCTTCTACGCGGACGACGCCGACCTGCTCGCCTCCCGGGCCGACAAGGCGAACCTTGTCCACGTGGATGCGCTCATTAACTCGTGGTTCGTTGTTGATGGCTATTCCTTCGTTTCCTCGACGTGCACGCGCACGGAGAACTGCCCGAAGGAAAGGGTCTGGGCCCGATCTGACCCGATTCCTTTCGATCGCGAGATTCGAAGGCATCAGGTGGGAGTGTCTCCACTTGCGTTCCGGCTTGTGCCGGTCGGTCGCCTGAAACTATAACAGAACGGCGGGCCGCACCGCGATAAGGCCTTGAGATTTCGGGCCCGTCACGCATGTGAGTTTGCGCTCACAGGAACGACTTCGACGACGTCGAGGTGGGCTCGCAGGCACTTGTCCTCCTCCGCGGCTGCGACCACGGCGGCGACCGCGCGGTAAGCGTCGGCCTCCGATGCGGCGTCGATCGCGACGTACAGCCTGATGACGCCGCTGTGCATCGGAGCGAGGCTCACTCGGGCTGGGTGGCCGCCTTCGCTCAGCGCCCTCTCGAAGCCCTCGAGGACCCGGGGATTGTCCCACGGCGCCGCCCATTCTTCCCCGGCGGCGACGGCGGCGACCGCGCTTCTGCCGAGTGCGATGCAGCCTTTCCCGCTCCTGTCCCGCGGGTCGAGGGCGAGGACGCCGGAGAACGTCAGCGCCCGCGCCGCGGCGTTCGCGCCCAGCACTGGAATGGGGCGCGCCCCCGGGTAACATGCGGAAAGCCTTTCGGCGCAGGAGAAGACCGGCGTCGCGAAGCGGCCTCCGGGGATTCTGACGGAAAGGGTCGCGGCTTCGGCCGCCGCGTCCGCGGTGGGATCGGGTTCGGATTCGTGGTCTGCGACGCCGCCGTCGTCCGTCCTTCCCGGGTGCTCGTGCGGAAGGGCCGGAACCAAAACCCGCCCCGCGGCGAGGGCCGCGACAATTCCTTTGAGCGACGCCCCCGGGTCCGGATTCGCCTGAGCGAAGGCGGCCACCCAGCCCGAGTGAGCCTCGCTCCGATGCACAGCGGCGGCCATGTCGGGGCTCATCTCGCCCATGTCCCCGGGGAAGGGGTTGGGACGCAGCAGCCGCTCCAGCTTCCCGGCGTCGACGCGCCCGGGCCTTGCTGCGCCCGCCTGCAAGCTTGCGGCGCTCGCGCGCGAGGCCTTTCCCGCGTCTGCATGCGCGCGTCGGTCCGTCACGGGTTCGTCCCTCCTCCGGGTGACTCGGCGACCTCGGCCCCTTTTGCTGTCTGCCCGCCTCGCTCGCGGCTCCGCCTTCCCTCTCGGTCCGCGGCTGACTTGGCGCCCTCGTCTCCGGTCAGCCCGGCGCTTTGCTCCCAGGCCGGCGCGGCGTTCTGCTCCCCGGCCGCCTCGATGGCCTGTTCCAGCGTGAACGCCCCCTCATAGAGCGCCTTGCCGAGGATCGCCGAATCGACGCCGACGGCGGCGAGCCCGCGCAGGATCCGAATGTCCCGAAGGCTCGAGACTCCGCCCGAAGCGACGACTGGGGCCCTTGCAGCGGCCGCAACCTTGCGGAGCAGCTCCGTGTTGGGCCCGCTCATCGCGCCGTCGCGCGCCACGTCGGTGACGACGTACCGGGCGCATCCCGCCTCTTCGAGCGCGGGGAGGACGTCCCACAGCCTGCCGACTTCGGCGGATTCGCCCCGCGCCGCGAGAACGTCGCCGCGCACGTCCAGACACACGGCCACCTGAGAGCCGAAACGCTCGATCGCGCTTGCCGCCCATTCGAAGTCGGCGAGGGCGCCCGTCGCCAGGTTCACCCGCGCGGCGCCGCTGGCGACCGCCGCAAGCAGGCTCTCTTCGTCGCGCACTCCCCCGGACCATTCGACGCGCACCCCGTGCCGCGTCTGGGCCTCCCTCACGATCTCCGTCAGGAGCGCTCGATTCGAGCCGCGCCCGAAGGCGGCGTCGATGTCGGCGAGGTGAATCCACGCGGCGCCGGCCTCGACGAAGTCGGCGACGGCCCGCATCGGGTCGCCGAAGGAGCGCGCGGAGGAAGCCTCCCCGCGAGTCAATCGCACCGATCGGCCGTTCGCCACGTCGACGGCCGGCAGCAGCTGAAGCGGCAAAGTCATGGGGCCCTCGCCGGCCTACCGCTCGCTACGCTCGGATCCGCCGGAGGGCTTGCCTCCATCCGGGGAATCGCCGTCGGAGCCTTTGCCTTCCGGATCCTCGTCTGTGAGCGGCCCGCCAATCGCCTTGCCCTCGCCGCGGCTGTTCCTTGCCCGCGCCATCTTCGTGATCATGGCGGTCGTCACCTCGCTGGAGAGGATCGCGTCGTGGTCCTCCGGCTTTTCTTGGCCGAGGATGAGCTTTTCCACCAGCGGATCGAGGACGTTGAGCAGCGCCCCGGCGGAGATTTCCTCTCCCGCCTCGCCCGAGAGGAACCGGCGAGCCCGCACGGTTCCCGAAACGCCAGCCTCGATTCCGACGTCGGTGCCGAGGTCGACGTCGAGCAGCACGACGCCGAAGCGCGAAAGCTTCGAAAGCGAGGCCGCGACGGTCGGCGCGCTGTCGGAGGGGTCGGCCTCCGGGTCTTCCTCTTCGAACTCGTCCGGACCGACGATGTTGCGGATGTCCCATTCGTCGTATTGCGGC
The DNA here is from genome assembly GCA_905373325.1 of uncultured Ancrocorticia sp. Lineage (GTDB taxonomy): Bacteria > Actinomycetota > Actinomycetes > Actinomycetales > Actinomycetaceae > Peptidiphaga. The sequence continues at coordinate 2,154 of CAJPTB010000162.1, read as the reverse complement.
GCGGCGAGTTCGCGTACAACCACCGCCCCGCTCTCTGTCATCACAACGGCAGCGTCGATCGTGGCAAACAGGCCGTCCGCTCCCGCGGCGTCGGGGAGGTCGAAGGGCGTCAACACCGCGTAACGCTTGATCATCGTACTCATAGAGCCCCCTTGTCCGGCCGCTCGCCCGTTTGGACGTGCGACGCCGTGGCCAATCATAGACGGCCTTGCCCAATCTTAGATGATCGAGGTTGTGCTCCCCGAAACGACCGGGGCGGGCTTTCCAGCGGCCTTTCCAAACGAGGCGTCCTTTTCAATCGGTGTATTTTGGAGCGCATGGAAGCTCTGATCACCGGATTCGAACCCTTTGGCGACAATGCGACCAATCCCACGCAAAGGCTTGTAGAAGTTCTTTCGGCTGACTATGCGGCCTCCCAACAAGACTGCGGGCGGCTGCGGGCGCAGCTTCTTCCCGTCTCTTTCACTCGCGCCCGCACTCAGATACAGCGTCTGTCGGCGCAGTTTCGACCCCGCATCGTGCTGTGCACCGGCCTTTCCACCGAAGCCCGCAGCTTGCTTGTGGAGCGCATTGCAGTAAACGAGCAAGCCGGCGTCGACAACGACGCTCTCGCGCTTTCCGGCGCCAAAGTGGACGCCGCGGGAGCGGACGGCCTGTTTGCCACGATCGACGCGGCCAGGCTGAGCGATTTTCTGGCGCAGCGGGGTCTGAAAACCGAGATCTCTTGGCACGCCGGCACCTACGTCTGCAACACGGCTCTTTACACAGCCGTGCAGTCTGCCGGCCAATACGGCGGCAAAGCCGGGTTCTTGCACGTGCCCGCCGACGTCGACGTACACGCGCTGGCAGCGGCCCTCTATGAATGGGCGGAAGCGGAATCCGAACTCGCTGCGGCGGGTCGGAAGGCCTAGGATAAACGGTCGCAGCCGCTGGCAGGTACCCGTCGAAGAGCACGCTCGTACGCTCGGACGGTGCCCGACCGCGCAATCGAAAGGCGTCAACATGCTTAACGCTCGACCATCGCACTCATGGAGCCCGTCTTGCTTATTTCGCCGCGCGACACCGTGACCAGCCTGGATGGAAAGTTAGATGCAGTTCTCATACTAAAAAATGCGATCATTTGAAACTATCTCGAACCTCTGTAGATAAGCGGAACATCAGTAAGACCAGATACACTCAGATCACCATCTTCATCCTCCAAACTACATTTATCATCAAAACATGGATCAGAATGGAAACCTCTTTCAATACTGAGTTTACCTTTAACGTACAAATTCTTTCCGTTGGAAAGAGGTATCAAAACTAGAGTCCCCTCTGGAACTTGAACTATCTCAAAATCTTTGCCGTGAGAACTTTTATAAATACTCACATACGGGTTTGGATCACTGACACAGTCTCTACTATTGAACACAATTGACATGTAAACCTCATCAATATCGGACGAAGTTTGCATACTTATAAAATCGCGGAAGGTCCCTTCGGAAGGATCTGGAAGTTCAGAAAACAAAAGCCCAGGACGTCCCTTCTTAAACACTCTCGCACCTCCTATATCAATTTGACAACCATCAACTTTGAATCCGGAAATGAAAGCAAAGCTTCCCTTTCCATTGGACTTGAAACCGCGAACTAGAACATTCTCGGAACTGGAAGCTTTGGTAACCAATTGAGCTCCACCAACCAGAGGAACCCAACCAATATGCATGGGGCCACCCGCCGAAGTTTCATTTTCATCAGTTAAACCGATATAGAATCCGTTGGATTCACCCCCAAGAAGATTTACATCAATCTTAGATTCATTTTCATAATTTTCATATCTTTTATCTATTAACGAGTAGTCAACATTAATTTCTTGTCCACGATTATCAAAACCGATAAAATAAAACTCTTTCAAGTCTGTTTTAATAACAAACCCATCTTTAACAGCAACTACATCATCTAAGTTGCCCCTAGGATTAAACCTAGCAGTTTGATTCAGATTATAGATTGATCCACCTCTAAATTTGCCAGTATCTACTTCTAGAATATAAAAACCTTTTTCATACTTATTAGATTTAGATTCAGAGACTTTCTGATCTGATTTGACATCATCAATAATTAAACCCACATACTTGCCGTCTAAAGACCATACTTTTTTCAGAATTTTCGAAGGGGATC
>CAJPTB010000161.1 GCA_905373325.1 uncultured Ancrocorticia sp. | reverse complement strand
AGCCGTGGGTGTAGACGGTGTGGTCGTTGACCCATGTGCGCTGTCCCTCCGAGAGCCCGCTGAGGTTGAGCTCGCGAACGGAGATGACCGTGTCACGCGGAGTGTCCTTGATCGTGTAGCGGTCCACGGAGAGCTGCTGATCGAAGGAATAGTAAGGTCTGTTGCGCTGAAGCTGGGTGAAGGTCGGTGAAATGATATTGGGGTCGAGCACGCGGATCTGCGCCGTGGTCTCGGCGTCCGAACGGAGCTGGCCCGCGGCGGCGTCGGTCCGCGCCTTATATTCGCTCTTCTTCACGTTGTCGAGGCCGTAGGCGGTGAGAGTGGCGTTGATGTTGCGCTGAATGAAGGTCGATTCCTTCTCTGCGGCGTTCGGGACCACCTGGAAGCGCTGGACGAAGTAGGGAATGGCCGTCGTGACGACGAGGCCCGCCACGGCCGTGACGGCGATTCCGATGACCGTGAATTTCCACAGCCCCTTAACCGCCGCAAGGACGAAGAGGCCGGCGATGAGCACCGCAGCCAACGACAGGATCGTGATGCCCGGAAGGGAGGCGTTGATGTCCGTGAAGGAGGCGCCGGAAAACTTTTCGTTGTTGGCCAGAAGCATGTTGTACCGGCGAAGCCAAAGGAATCCGGCGACGACAAGCGCCGCGAGCGCTCCGAGCACGCCGAAGTGGACCCGGACGCGAGAGGTGAGGACCACCTTCGAGCCGTCGGAGGAAATTCCACCGTAAAGATAATGGCTGACGATGGCCACCACTGCTCCGACGGCGAGAAGCGTGACCGACAGCGCGAGAAGCGATTGCAGAACCGGAAGGGTGAAAACGTAAAAGCTCACGTCGTTGCCGAATTCTGCGTCCTTCTGACCGAAAGGCGTGCGGTGAAGCCACAGAACGTACGTGCGCCATTGGCTGCCGAGCTGAGCGCCGAAGACGATTCCCAAGGCGAGCGGGACGAAGAGGCGGGCCAGCCACGGGTGTTCCTCTATCTGCTGGCGATACTGGTCTATTCCCTTTCGAACGGCCGTCTTTTCCCCTGTTCGGGCGACGATGTGGTTGACGAAGGCCGACAGGCCCACAAGGAGTGTTCCGAACGCGCCGAGGGCGATGGCCCACCCCCACTGAGTCCAGAAAACCTTGGCGGCTTTCAGCTGGGAATACCACTGCACATCGGTCCACACATTGGCGAAGACCACGAGGCCGGCCAAAAGAACGGCAAGGACGACGAGGGTCGGCACGAAAACGCCGACCGACCTGCTTCGGCCGCCCTTGGAGGAACTGGGGGGAATGCTTGTAGCGGACAACTTCGCCTCACGTGTTTCGACTCCGCGGTCGGTCGACCGCGCTACTCCAAAACTAGCCGATGCGCGGCGATATTCCCAGACGCGCGATGCCTTCGACGGCCGATTCGGCCTGGAACGACGCCCTTTCACGCATCAAAAGACAGACCTAACTCGGCGGGCTCCCCGGGCCGGCCGCCCCGTGTTTGCAAAGAGGCGCCGCGCGGCTCAGTTGCAATCCTGCCAACGCCCGCAGCGAACGCGCTCCTCGCCTTCAGCTCACTGCAGGCGGCGGCTTGGGGCGGGGCGACGTCGATCTCGGCGCGCCCCGTGGCACACTTGTGGCGTGAGCGAAATTGAGCAAGCTGTCAAAGAGATCGAGGCCTACGTCGCCGCAGACGGATGGGACGGGCCGGTTCGCGTCTTTTCCCTCGTCGACGCGGAAACGGCGATGTCAGTCAATTCGGCCTTGGCCGCAGAGCTGCCGGCCGACGCCACAGGCCTGCTGTCGATTGAGCAAGAGGGGCTTCCCAGCTCGGACTCGATCGACGAGCTGCTTGGCAGGCTCGCCTGGCCCGACGCCGTCGACGGCGCGGCGATCAGCCTTGAACGCGTGACGCTTCCGCCCGAGGCGGAGGCCGAGATTCCCGATGACGCGGAGGAGGCCCGGCGTTTCGTCGCCGCCGACCCGCGCCGCGAGGACATCAGGATGGTCGTCGGCGTTCTGCGCAGCGGCGAGAGCTGGTGCACGATCAGGCTGCGCTCGCACGATTCGCAGGCCGAGGCGATCTCCGGCGCCGACTTGGTTCCCGAGATGATTGAGGCTCTCCTGGCGACATTCGCCGACTGATCCGCGACGTTCGCCGAGTGGCCTCGCCCGCCTTGCAGGCCTGTCGCCTTCCGCGTTCGGCCCGTCGCCTTCCGCGGAATTCAGCCGGCCGCCTTTCGCCAAGCTTTCGGCTCCTCGCTTTCGGCGGAGCCTCCAGCCTGTCGCTTCTTCAGAGCTTTTCAGCTCCTCACTTTTTCGGAGATTTGGCGACGACGTCGCGGCACGTCTGCAAGCCAGAGGCTTTGCCCGCGCCGATGGCCTGGACCGCCTTGACCGCCTCGTCGAAGGTGCGCACGGAGTAGACCTTCATCCCCTTCGGCTCGTACCCAATCGTCTCGGCGCAGTTTTCGGCCGGCGCGAGGAAATGCTTCGCGCCCTTTTGCGAAGCCCCGACGAGCTTGTGCTGGATGCCGCCGATCGGGCCGACGTCGCCGCCCATCGACATCGTTCCGGTGCCCGCGATCACCTTGTCGCCGCCCAGCGAGCCCGGAGTCAGGTCGTCGTAAATGGCGAGGCTGAACATCAACCCGGCCGAGGGGCCTCCGATCTGTTCGACGCCGTAATTGACCTTCACCGGGTACTTGAGGTTCTTGCTTGAAAGGTAGACGCCGAGCTTGGAGCCGGGATGGGTCCAGCCGGTTGCGTCGGCCTCGTGCGCCGTCGTGGCGATCTCGGCCGTCTTTTCTTTTCCGTCACGGGTGAATCCCACGGTGACCGTCGTTCCCGGCGCGATCTTGGCCAGCCGTTGGGCCAAATCGGAGTACGTCCGTATCTCGGTCTTCTGCCCGGCGGCCGAGATCGAGGTAAGAACGTCCCCCTTGGCGAGCTTGCCGGACGCGCGGGAGCTTTTCGGCACGCCTGCCACCACGAGTTTCATCGTGACGGAGTGGCCCGTCTTCCCGAGGGCGACGACGGCCGCGTTGTCTTGAGAGTCGGTCATGAGAGCGGCGTTTTTCTTGTCGACGTCGCTGGACGTCTCGTTCTCGGAGTAGAGAGCCCGCACCGGGACGGCCTGCATGTCCGACGCGAAGAGCGCGGCGAACACTTGGGCGGAGGGAACCCCGTTGTCGGCGGTTCCGTACGAGCTGACCGTCGTCATGAAAAGCTTCGTCGAAGAAGCGTACGTCTTGGCCCCTGAGAGGGTGACGAGCTGCTTGCCTTCGTACTTCCCTGCGACGTCGATTGCCGGGCCGGCGGTCTCGACGACGTAGGCGCTGGGCATGACGAGGCCTATGACGGCAAGCAAAGCGAATGCCCCTCCTGAAACGAGGCGTCTGCGTGTTGGATTCACTCGTCTATCATGCCCGAGGAGGCCGCGTCTTCGCATGTGCGGACGCCGTCTGCCGGCGACGCCCCTGCGCTGTACGGGGTCTTTGGACTGCGCGGACCTCATTGGACTGCGCGGGCAGCATTCGGGCGGCGGTCGGACGTTCGCGGTCCCCGGTATTAGCCCTCGGCGGACAGCCGCGCCATATTCGACGTCGAACAAATAAACTTGAGCCAGTGGATGAGAGGTGCCCAACGTGAGCGAGAACGAACTGCCGCAAGACCCCGACCAGTGGATGGAAATGCTCCGGGCTGTGATGGGAGACGAAACCGCCGAACGCATCATTGAGCAGATGCGCGAGTCGGGGGTCAATCCCGCAGCGGCTCTGCAAGGCATGGAAAACCTAGACGTCACGGCTGTCATGAATCAGGTCAGGTCCATGCTCGGCTCTTCCGGCGAGGGTCCCGTGGATTGGAGCATCGCCGAGAAGGCGGCGCGCTATCAGATCCAGAACGAGCACTACGACTCCCTGAGTTCCGCGGAAGGCGAACGGGCGCGGGAGGCCCTTTCCGTCGCTTCCTTGTGGCTGGACCCCGCCGTCGACGTCGACCCTTGCACGGGTCCGAACCAGGCGTGGAGCCGGCTGGATTGGCTCGCCCATTCGCTTCCCACGTTCAAGAGGCTGACCGAGCCGGTGGCCGAAAACGTCGGGCGCGCCTTCATCCATGCCATTCTCGGCCAGCTGGGAAACATCCCGGAGGAGTTCCATTCGGTTCTCGGCGACTCCGAGTCCCTTCCCGGGATGCGAAATCTGATCTCCGCCGTCATGGGCCTCCAGTACGGACGGGGCATGGCTGAGCTTTCCACTGTGTGCTTCGGCACCGCCGACGCCGGCCTTCCGCTGGTCGAGGGGCACACGGCCGCGATGGTCCCCTCGAACGTCTCCGAATTCGCCGAGGGCCTGGACTCGCCGGAAGAGGAAGTCCGCATGTTCGTGGCGATACGCGAGCAGGCCGTTGCTCGGCTCTATTCGAAGGTGCCCTGGCTGCGTCCGCGGGTCCTCGACGCCGTGGCCGCCTACGCCCGCGAGATTCAGATCGACATGAGCTCGATGGAGGAGCAGGTCCGCGAGGCCGGCTTCGACCCCCAAAAGCTCCAAGAATTCGACCTGTCGAAAGTCTTCTCCAGCAAGCCGACAGAAAGCCAGTCGGCCGCCTTGGCGCAATTGGAGCACCTGCTTTCCCTTGTCGAAGGATGGGTGAGCGCCGTATCCCTCCAGGTCGCCTCGGCGCAGCTGCCCCACGCCGTGGCGCTGGGCGAGATGTTCGGCAGGCGTGCGGCCGTCAGCTCGCCCGCGCAGCGGGTGTTCGGACCCCTCGTCGGTCTTCACATCCAGCCGCGCGCCAATCGTGAGGCCCAGCGTTTCTGGGAGGTCGCCTACGCCAAGCTCGGCGCCGAGGGCCGCGACGGACTGTGGAAGCATCCCGATCTGCTTCCGACCAGCGAGGCCATGGAGGATCCTGACGCATTCTTCGATTCGTCGGGGCCCTCCCCCGCCGTGGCGGAGGAGCTTGACGCCTTCCTCGCCGAGCTTTTGGGCGAGGACGAACCGCCGACCGAAGCCGAGTGAACTCCAAGCCATTCAAAGCCTGAGAGTTCCCACCGCAGCCGCACGGCGCCGACCGCCGTCGACAAAGCCCCTGAGAAGACCGCTGACGCCTGTGCATAACTCCGCCGTGAAAATCCGGGACAACGGTAGCTTTAGCCCATGGACAGGGTCTTTCACATTCGCGAGGGCCTCGGAGTGTTCTGGCGCGACCGCAACACCC
>CAJPTB010000160.1 GCA_905373325.1 uncultured Ancrocorticia sp. | reverse complement strand
GGCAAAGGCCGCCGGCTCGGAAGAGCTTGCCGGGCCAATCGTCGTCGGGCGTCCGCCCGCCCAGCTGCTCGCGCCTTCGCCGACTCCCGAAGAACGCATTCCAGGCTCCTTTCCCCACACGACTCCGGAGCGTCCGTGGGATCGTCTGTGCGTCGCGGCACGGAAGCCGTCCAAGACCACGTGGGACGAAGAAGGGCCTCAGCTCGACGCCGAGCTTCCGCCCGACGCGCCGAAAGGGACCTCGCTGATCGGGTCGATTGTCATTCTTGTGGTGGAAGTGCTCCTAGGGCATCGCCCGGCCACCGCTCTCAGGCACTGGCTCACACCGGAGGTTTACGGGCCCGTGGCGCGCAGGGCGGGCCTCGCGATCCGAATCAAGGGGCGGGCGCCGTGGACATGCCGTCCCCGCATCCTGAAAGTGCTGGCGAACAAACCCCTCGCCCGCGTTATCGAAGCGGCGGCGGCCGTCTATGACGGGCAGAGGGTGCGGGCGGCGTGCCTGCGCATGGAGTTCCTGCGGGGCAGATGGAAGGTCGTCGCTCTCGAAATAGCCTAATCTCGGGAGCCGAGGGCATCCGAGGGAGCCAACCGGTTGAGCCGCTCAGGGAAGCTCCCCGTGATCCACAAACGCGCCGAAAGGTCGGCCCTCAATGCCGGACGGCGTCAAGGGCGACGGCCTCAGTGCTTGCGTCGGCGGGCGGCGGCCCGGCGCTGGGCGCGGTTCATGCCGTCGCTTGACCCTTCCGAGCCTCTCGGGGCCGCACGGCGCACGGACTTGCCCGACTCGTCGGTCGTCTTGACCGTGCCGTCTTCCGAAGCCGACGAGTAGGAAACCGCCCGCGAGCGCTTCGGCGTTTTGATGCCCAGCACCTTCTCGGCGTCGACCCGTGTGCGGGCGCTTTGGGCCGCAGTCTGCGCGGCCATCTCGGCGGCCAGCTCGCGCTGAGCGGCCTCCGCCTCGGCGGCGGCCTGCGCCGCAGACTCGGCGCTGACGATGGCGGCCTCGCGTTCCTCCCTCTCGCTCGGAAGCTCGAAGTTGAACAGGTAGCGCACCGACTCTTCCTTGATCCCGTCGTTCATGGCCTGGAACATGTCGTAGCCCTCGGACTTGTACTCGACGAGCGGGTCGCGCTGCGCCATAGCGCGCAAGCCGATGCCCTCTTTGAGATAGTCCATCTCATACAGGTGCTCGCGCCACTTTCGGTCGAGGACGTTGAGGATCACCTGGCGTTCCAGCTCGCGCATGGCGTCCTCGCCCACCTCCTCCTCGCGGTCGCGATAGTTCGTGTGAATGTCGGTTTTGAGCTCGTCGAGCACGTGTTCGCGTTCCAGCTTCGACACGCCGCCGACCTCTTCGAGCAGCTCCTCGACCGTGAAACCGGGCTGGTAGAAGCCTTTGAGCTCAATCCACGCCTTGTCGAGGTCCCATTCGTCGGGGGCGTCAGACTGGGTGTGGACGCCCACTATGTCGTCGATGACGTAATCGAGGAACCCTTCGACCATCGCTTCGAGGTCCTCCCCTTCGAGAATGCGGCGACGTTCTCCGTAGACGACATTGCGCTGCTCATTCATGACGTCGTCATACTTCAGAACGTTCTTGCGGATCTCGGCGTTACGCGACTCGATGGACGTCTGTGCGCGTTCGATCGACTTGGAGATGATCTTGAACTCCAGCGGCTCGTCCTCCGGATATATCGAAGGATTGAGGGCCCGCTGCGCAATCCCCGTTGCGAAAAGGCGCATGAGGTCGTCCTCGAGGGAAAGGTAAAAGCGGGACTCGCCGGGGTCTCCCTGGCGTCCGGATCGTCCGCGCAGCTGGTTGTCGATTCGCCGAGACTCGTGCCGTTCGCTTCCCAACACATAGAGCCCGCCGAGCTCGACGACCTCGTCGTGCTCCTCCGCCACGGCCTCTTCAGCTTCCTTCAGGGCCTGCGGCCAAGCGGCCTCATACTCGTCGGGGGTCTCTTCGGGGTCGAGGCCCCGGGATTTGAGGGCCGCGACGGCCCGGTGTTCGGGATTTCCGCCGAGCATGATGTCGGTTCCACGCCCGGCCATGTTGGTCGCGACCGTGACCGAGCCTTTGCGTCCCGCTTCGGCGACGACGGCGGCTTCCCGCTCGTGCTGCTTGGCGTTGAGCACCTGGTGGGGAACGCGCGCCTCACGCAGAAGCTTCGACAGCTCCTCGGACTTTTCCACGCTCGTCGTGCCGACGAGGACGGGCTGGCCGACTTCGTAGCGTTCCTTGATGTCCTCGACGATCGCCTTGAGCTTGCTCTTGCGGGACGGAAACACATAATCGACCTTGTCCTCGCGAATCATCGGCTTGTTCGTGGGGATCGGAACGACGCCGAGCTTGTAGGTCGAAGCGAACTCTTCGGCCTCTGTCTCGGCTGTTCCGGTCATCCCCGAAAGCTTGTCGTACAGACGGAAATAGTTCTGGAGCGTGATCGTGGCGAGAGTCTGATTCTCGGCCTTGATCTCCACGCCTTCCTTCGCCTCAATCGCCTGATGCATGCCCTCGTTGTACCTGCGCCCGGGCAGGACTCGCCCGGTGTGCTCATCGACGATGAGGACTTCGCCGTCGCGGACAATGTAATCCTTGTCCCTGACGAAAAGCTCCTTGGCCTTGATCGCGTTGTTGAGGTAGCCGATGAGCGGCGTGTTGAGAGATTCGTAGAGGTTGTCGATGCCCAAGAGGTCTTCGACTTTGTCGATGCCGGGCTCGAGGATTCCCACGGTCCGCTTCTTCTCATCGACCTCATAATCGGTGTCCTTGCGCATCCGCAGAGCAAGACGGGCGAACTCCGAGTACCACTTGTCGGCGTCGCCCTCCGCCGGACCCGAAATGATGAGCGGGGTGCGCGCCTCGTCGATGAGGATCGAGTCGACCTCGTCGACGATGACGAAATTGTGCCCGCGCTGAACCAGGTCGGAGGTCTGCCACGCCATGTTGTCGCGCAGGTAGTCGAATCCGAACTCGTTGTTCGTGCCGTAGGTGATGTCCGCCGCGTATTCCTTGCGCCGCTCGTCGGAATCTTGGCCCGTGAGGATGCACCCCGTGGTAAGCCCGAGGAAACGGTGGATTCGTCCCATGAGCTCAGACTGATAGGAGGCGAGGTAGTCGTTGACCGTGACGACGTGCACGCCTTTGCCCGTCAGCGCGTTGAGGTAAGAGGGGAGCGTCGCCACGAGCGTTTTGCCCTCGCCGGTCTTCATTTCGGCGATGTTGCCCAGGTGGAGCGCCGCGCCGCCCATGATCTGGACGTCGTAGGGCCTTTGCCCGATGGTTCGCCGGGCGGCTTCGCGCACAGTGGCGAAAGCCTCGGGAAGGAGCTCGTCAAGGGTTTCGCCGTCCGCGATACGCTCCTTGAACTGCTCGGTCTGCCCCCGGAGCTCCTCGTCCGTCATGTCCTCGAAAGTGGGCTCGAGCGCATTGACCTGCTTTTTGATCGCCTCGAGCTTCTTCAGGGTGCGACCCTCGCCTGCGCGGAGGATTCTGTTGATGAACTTTCCCACTGGGGCTGTCTCCTAAGTCGTTGCGAGGCGCGGGGCGCCTGTTGCCTCATCCCATTCTAAGCGAGTTGTCTAGGCAGCTGTGAGTGGGAGACAACGCCCTCGGATGAATCCGCTCACGGACGACGGCGGAGGGAGGCTTGCCTGCGCCGAATCGCGACCCATCCCGCGGCGGCTGCGAGCAGGCCCGCGAACGCCAACGCGCGTGCATCCAGACCGGTCGCGGCCAACTTCTGGTTGAAGGTCCGCCGGCGGTCGGCGACGGGGTCCGGCGATCGGCGCGGGTTCGGCGCTTCTTGCCGCCCGTCCGAATCGCCGGCGCCCCGGGCGCCGTGTGCGTTTGGCGAAGCACCCGAGCCGGACGGCGCCTCGGAGCCGGACGACGCTCCGTTCGAAGCGGAGGGCGCCGCGCCCGAAGCGGACGGGACCGGAGAGCCGGAAGGAGCGGCGTCGGAGGGATCCGCCGAGCCTGAAGGAGCCGTCCGCGAAGGCGCCGCGCTGGCAGACGGGGCGCCGCCAGAAGGCCGAGCGCTCGCCGACGGAGCGGAAGCGGCGGACGAACTCGTGACAACCTCCCAATTTCGCTCGAAGAATACAGCCGGGTCGATGGTCTTTGCGCTTTGCGCGTAGTCGATGAGGAGCTGGCGAATCTCCTGCTGCTCGTCGTAGACGACGCGGGCATTGCCGCCCATGTGGGGGAATCCTCCGCCGCCGTTCTGCCGGTAGTTGTTGACAGCAAGGATCAGCTTGTCGCCGTCGCCCAGCGGCCGGCCGTCCGGATAGCTCAGGCCGACGATGCGGCTGCCGACCGGCTTCGACACGTCGATTCGGTACCGGAGTCCGGTGAGCGCATCGTAGTTGTAGTCCGGGATCCCGCGGGTCGCGCCGTCGTACTTGGCGTTGACTTTGCTCGGATCGAAAGTCGACCCCTCCGGGACCTGCACGAAGTACCGGGCCGAGTGCTCCAAATAATCCTTGAGCTCGCGCCCCGTGACGAGCACTCCGCCCAAAGTGTTGTCGAAGACGTAGAGCCCCGCGATGTCCTTGATCGTCACGTTTCCCTTCGGGAACACTGCGGTTCGCGAGAACGGCGAAGTCTGGGCGACGACGGGCAGGCCCTCGTACTTCGTCCCTTTGAGCCCGCGCCTGACGTTGTCGGCCATGACGCGGCCGACAAAGTCGAGGATGGGCGTGTCCTCGTAGTGCGACGTCGCCGATGTGAGCCTTTCCTTCGACTGAGCGACGACGGTGTTGACGTAGGCGACGGTCGCCTCGTGGTCGGCCTTCAGCTTCTTGTTCGCCGCGAATGTCGGCGAATCGGCGACTTGGTCGGCGTACTTCGCCTGGGCGAGCGCCCCTATCTGCGTATCGGTCCGAGGCCAGGAAACCTTGTAGCCGCGCCCGTTTTCGTTCGCCTTCAGGGGAAGCGTCACCTGCGAAACCGATTGAGCCCAATAGGTCGGCTGGGTGAAAAGCACCGGGTCCCCGTCGGGGGCGCGGAAGACTTTCGAAGGAATGTCCACGTGGGAGTGCCCGCCGACCACCACGTCGACGTCGTTGACTTTCGACGCCACCGATCCGGCCACATTCTCCTGGAGAAGCGCGGGATTCCAGGCCACGCCCTCCGCGTCGAGCCCCGAGTGCACGAGCGCCACCACGACGTCGGCGCCCCGCGCCTTCATCTGGGGCACGTACTTTTGCGCCGTCACAACCC
>CAJPTB010000159.1 GCA_905373325.1 uncultured Ancrocorticia sp. | reverse complement strand
GCGGCGGGCGTGCGGGAGACGAAACCCGACGGAACGAGGTTCGCCATCTGCTCCTTGACGTCGGCGAGGGTGGCCAGCAGCGCGGGCGAACGGCTCTCGGCTATCCACCTGTCGACCTCGGCCCGCCGCGCGCAAATCTCGGCGACGTCGAGGCTGATTCGGTAAACCTCGTCCTCGTGGCGCTGCTTGGCCCAGGCGCGCAGCTCGTCCCACTGGCTGCGGGTTCGGACGTCGGCGACGTCGAGGTCGTTCTCGCCCGCCCACTTCGCGGCGAGATTGCGAGCCGACGCCAACTGGACGTCCGCGACCAGGGCGGACGTGTCAGGGTACGGGCTCCCCGCGAGCGCCAACGCTTGAGCCCCCGGCCAGCGGCTCGTGATCCGAGCCTCGGGCAGGGCAATCTCCGCCGCCAGCAAAGCTGCGAGCCCGCGGCGGTGTTCCCGGGCTTGGAGCGCCGGATCGGCCAAGACGTCAAGCCTGACTTTGCCGTCGGCCCCCGCTGCGAGCGCCGGGTAGCCGCGCACCGTCATCCCGTGGGCGCCAGTCGTCTCGACCGACGTCGGAATGACGCCCCCGGCCGCTTCCGGCCAGCCTTCGAGGCTCTCGCCAAGCGGCAACGCGGCGCCCTCTGCTGGGCGCGCACTGGTTTGTCCGCCGACGCGGCCGGTTGCACTGCTGCCGCCGTCGGCCTCGGCCCCGCCGCCGCCCGCAAGCCGGAAGCGCGCCTCGTCCAAAGCCTGCGCGACGGCGCCTTTGACCACGGATTCGACTGCCGAGCGGGTGCGCGGCGCGAGTTCCAGCTTGAGCCTTTCGAGGCTCGTCGATTCGTCGAGCACGGCGCCGCGTTCGGACTTCACGCGGAAGAGGACGGAGAGGTGCTCGGGCAGCCGGGCTTCCTCCCACGCCGCGTCGTCGATCCAGAAGCCGCGAAGCCGGAAGACGGCTTCGTCGAAGGCCCGGCGGAAGCTTGGCGCGCCCTCCTGCCCGTGGGCGACGTCCTCCCAGTGAGGCAGAAGCGGGAGGATCTGCCGGGCGACGTCGGGCGCGGGGACGAGTTGGCGGCGCACGCGTTTGGGCAGGGCGCGGATCGTCCCCGTCACGAGGTCTTCGCGCATTCCTGGAACGAGCCAGTCGAACCCTTCGGGGCGCACCTGCGGCAGAAGCGTGACGGGAATGGTGACGGTGACGCCGTCGGCGTAGGCGCCGGGGGAGAAGGAGTATTCGATCGGCAGGCGGATCTCGCCCTGCCGCCATTCGGTGGGATAGTCGCTTTCGTCGGCCTCGGCCTCTCCCACCAGGAGCTCTTGGGTGAAGTCGAGCAGATGGGGATCGTCGCGTTTGGCCTTTTTCCACCAGGAGTCGAAGTGCCGGCCGGAGACCACGAAGTCGGGGATGCGCTCGTCGTAAAAGGCGGCGAGGGCTTCGGGTCCGGCGACGAGGCCGCGGCGGCGCATTTTCTCTTCGAGCTCCTGCGCCTCTTCGAGGGCCCGCTCGTTGTCCTTGAGAAATGCGTGGTGCGTTCGCCAGTCGCCTTCGACCAGCCCGTGGAGGATGAACATCTCGCGGGCTTCCTCGCGGGCAGACTCCGAGCCGGTCGATGCCAGGAGCACCGGCCTGTCCGCAGCGAGCGTCATCCCGTACAGCGTGACTTTTTCCTTGCACATGGCGGCGCCGTTCCGCGAGCTCCAGAAAGGCTCCGAATACGTTCGCTTTACGAGATTCTTGGCCAAGGGCTCGATCCACTGCGGCTCGATCGCGGCCGCCGTGCGGGCGAAGAGCCTGGACGTCTCCACCAGCTCGGCCGCCATGACCCATGCGGGAGTTCGCTTGCTCAGCCCCGAGCCCGGCCAGATCACGAAATGGGCGCCGCGGGCGCCCTCGTAATCGCGTGAGCGCTGTGAATAGTTGCCGAGGTTGGACAGGAGCCCGACGAGCATGGAGCGATGGATCGCGCCCGCTTCGGGAGTGTCCGCTCCCCGTCCGAAATCCCGGCACGCCGCGGCCGCGGCGCCGGAATTGGGCGCGCCTCCGAGCGCGGGGGCGCCATTTTCCCCGGCCTGTCTGATCTGCGCGCGGCTGGGCAGGCCGATGGACGCCGCGTCGATGCCGAGGGGTTTGGCGAGTTGGCGCAGCTGCGCGACGACGTCGGCCCATTCGCGAAAGCGCAGATAGTTGAGGAACTCGGCGCGGCACATTCGACGAAACGCGGAGCCGGAGAGCTCGCGGCGCTGGGTGTTGAGGTAACGCCACAGGGTGAGGTACGCGAGGAAGTCGGAGGAGCGCGCCGTGAAGCGGGCGTGCAGCTGATCGGCCTGCGGGCGCTTTTCGGCGGGGCGCTCGCGTACGTCTTGGACGGACAGGGCGGCGACCAGCACGAGCACTTCCGAGGCGCAGCCGTTCTTGTCCGCTTCCAGGAGCATGCGCCCCAGCCGAGGGTCGATGGGGAGCCTGGCCAGCCGCCGGCCGACGGATGTGAGGCGGGCCCCGCCGTCTATCGCCCCGATCTCGGTCAGGAGCTGGGCGCCCGCGCGCACGGCCCGCTCCTCGGGAGGGTCGATGAACGGAAAGTCCGCGACGTTCCCCAATCGCAGCGCAAGCATTTGGAGGATGACCGACGCGAGGGAGGTTCGCTGGATCTCAGGCTGCGTGAACTTCTCGCGCCCGTCGAAGTCCTCCTGCGAATACAGCCGGATGCAGATGCCGTCCGCCACGCGTCCGCTGCGGCCCGCGCGCTGGTTCGCGCTGGCCTGCGAGATCGGCTCGATCGGAAGGCGCTGCACCTTGGTTCGCGCGGAGTAGCGCGAGATTCGAGCGGTTCCCGGGTCGACGACGTAGCGGATGCCCGGAACGGTCAGCGAGGTCTCGGCGATATTCGTGGCGAGGATGATGCGGCGATGGGGGCGCCGTTCGAAAATGCGATGCTGCTCGGCCGCCGACAGGCGCGAATACAGGGGGAGCACCTCGACGGCGTCGGGAACCGAGGACCGCCCGCCCGGCTCGATGTGCCTGCGTCCGAGCTCGTCGGCGAAGGCGGCCTGCGCGTCGCGAATCTCGCCCTCGCCCGAGAGGAAGACGAGGATGTCGCCCGGCCCTTCGGCCATGAGCTCCTCGCAGGCCTCGACGATCCCGGTCGCCTGGTCGATCGCCTCGCTGTCGCCGTCGTCCCCGACAAGCGGACGGTAGCGGATTTCGACGGGGTACGTACGCCCCGAGACTTCAACGACGGGTGCGTTGAAATGCTCGGCGAAGCGCTGCGTGTCGATCGTGGCGGAGGTGATGATCACCTTGAGGTCGGGCCGCCGCGGCAGGAGGCGGGCCAGGTATCCCAGCAGAAAGTCGATGTTGAGGGAGCGCTCGTGGGCTTCGTCGATGATGATCGTGTCGTACCGGGCAAGCTCCGGGTCGGATTGGATTTCGGCGAGCAGGATGCCGTCGGTCATGAGCTTGACGAGGGTGCCGGGGGAGACTTCCTCCGTGAAGCGCACCTGGTAGCCGACCTGCGCGCCGAGGTCGACGCCGAGCTCGTGGGCGAGCCGGTCCGCCACCGCGCGGGCCGCGATGCGCCTGGGTTGCGTGTGGCCGATCATGGCGCTCGTTCCGCGGCCCAGCTCCAGGCATATTTTCGGCAGCTGGGTGGTTTTTCCCGACCCGGTCTCTCCCGCGACGACGACGACCTGGTTGTCGCGAATTGCCCGCGCGATCTCGTCTCGGCGGGCGGAAACGGGCAGATCGGGGTAGGCGATTTTCGGCACGGATCTCTTGCGCGCCTCCACCTGCTCGGCGGTGAGCGGCGCGGGCGCCCGCCGCTTGTCGCCGTTGCGCTTCTTGCGACCCCGCTCGCGGCCCTTGTCCCTGCCCTGCTCGCGGCCTGCGCCGTCGCCCTTGCCGCGCTTATGATTGGGTCTCTTCTCCGAGCGCTTTCTTCCGGGGTCTCCGGCGCTTTTGGGGTCTCTTGCTTCCCCGCTGGGACGAGCGGAATTCGCCTTGGAACTGGCGGAGCCCCCTGTGCCTGACGGCGCGGGGCGGGGATCGGCGGAGGAATTGTCTCGAAGCATACGGGCCAATTCTCCCATGCGCCTCCGCGTCACTCGAATTGCACGGCGAGCTGGGCCAGGCAGGCCTTCCAGAACTCCTTGGTCTCGGCGACCTCGGCGGCGTCGTGCAAACCCGAATGCTCCACGGAGATTTGAGTGCGGCTCTCGCCGGATGACGTCGGCTCGAGCTCGTGCACGCCCACCGTGATGAGCGAGCCGTCGGCGGCCTCGAGCCGCAGCGACCTGCCGGGGGTACGCCCGCGCACCCCGAACTCGCAGTCGAGCCAGTCGCGGCGAAGGTCGTCGTCGTCGAGGAACGGCCACACGGCCTGTGCCGGGCGCCGAATCGTCTTCCACGCGCTAGTGCGCAGGGGGCCCTTGCGGGTCCTGCCCTGGCGAAGCCCCCGGGCGCGTTCGTAGTCGATCGTGAGCGACTGAGCCCACCAGGCGTCGACCTCGTGCTTGACGCCCAGCCAGCGCGCGATGCGCCGTCGGTCCCAGCTCTCGGCCCCGGCCTTGTCGAGAAGCGCGAACCATCGCTGGCGCGACCGCCCGGTGGCAGCTTTCAGGCGATCGTCGCTGATCGCAGGACTGTGTGCCGACGTCGTTGTTCCGCTCATCGTTCCTCCTGGCAGTAGTCTAGCCATAAGGTGTGGCTTCGGCCATATTTGACGGGGGCGCGGCTCTTCTGAACTTTGATCGGCATCGACAGATAAAATCGATGCTGAACCAACACGCACAGTTAGGAGTGATTATGGGAGTGAAGTCTCTGGCGCTTGGATTGGCCGCCGGATACGTTCTGGGAGCCCGCGCCGGGCGCCAGCGCTACGAGCAGATCGCCAAGGTCAGCTCGAAGGTCTGGAACTCAAAGCCCGTTCAGGCCGGGGTCGGCAAGGCGCGCGGCGCCGCAGGGGCCGGCTATTCTTCGGCGAAGGCCAAGTTCTCGCCGAAGAACGACGACGAAATCGAGGCGGCCGCCGTCGAATTCTGAGTCTCTAGGGCGGGCCTGACGTGACTGTCGCGCAGATCTTCACACACGCTTTTACTTTCTTCGACGTCTTCGGAGTGGTCTTGGCCGGAGTGCTCGGCGGAATGGTCGCGCGCGAAGAGCGTTTCGACCTCGTCGGCTTCGTGGCGCTCGCCGTCATGGTGGCTTTGGGCGGGGGGATGCTGCGAGACGCCCTGCTGCAAAAGGGCC
>CAJPTB010000158.1 GCA_905373325.1 uncultured Ancrocorticia sp. | reverse complement strand
AACGCCTCGGGATGCGAGAGGAGGTACTGGTCCAGCGGGTCGTCCCGCGCGCAGAAGGCACAGGCCTCGAGCCGCGGAGCGACGCCGGGGCCGAGAGACATGCCGAACCCCAAAGTCGCACTGGAACCGAGGGCGATCCCAAAACCGGGCACGACGCCGGAACCGACTTCCCCGGCGGGCCGCGGCGCGCTGCGAACACTGAGGCGGGCGAACTCACGGGCGTGCTTGCCGCGGCGGGCGCGCAAACGCTCACATTCGTCCGCTCGCGGGCCGGAGCCGAGCGGGTTGCGGAGATTGCCCGCGACTGGTCGGCGGCGAACGCATCGGGCCTCGACCCTGAGATCGCGGCATACCGCGGCGGCTATCTCCCCGAAGACAGAAGGGCCCTCGAAAACTCTCTCAGATCGGGGGAACTGCGAGCGCTGGCGACGACGAACGCACTCGAACTCGGGATCGACGTCTCGGGGCTGGACGCCGTGGTCGTCACGGGGTGGCCGGGCACGCACGCCTCTTTCGCCCAGCAGATCGGACGAGCGGGCCGCGCGGGCAAACCCGGCGTCGCCGTGTTCATCGGGCGGGACGACCCGCTGGACCAGTACCTCCTCTCGCATCCCGAGGCGTTCACACAGTCGCCGGCGGAGACGAACGTCTTCGACCCGGCCAATCCGCACGTCCTCCTCCCCCACGTCTGCGCCGCAGCGGCCGAACTCCCTCTCACAGAGGCCGACGCCGAGGTCTTCGGGCTTGACAGCACGGCCCTCTTCGACGACCTCGCGTCCGACGGCCTGCTGCGGCGGCGCCCAAACGGCTGGTTTTGGAACGCTTCGCTGGGGGCAGACGCCCACGACATAGTCAGCCTCCGCGGCGAGGGCGGCACGGTGTCCATCGTCGACGGCGAATCCGGCGTCCTGCTCGGAACAGTGGATGCTGCTCGTGCGGACGCAACCGTCTTTCCCGGCGCGGTCTATCTTCACCAAGGCGTGCCTTACATGGTCGAGAGCCTCGACGAAGACGCCGCCGTCGTCCATCGCCATCGCGACGAGGAAATCCGAACCTATGCGGCGCAATCAACGTCGGTGCACATCGTGGACGTCGAAGAGCTTGCGCATGCGGATTTCGGGATCTGGGCCCGCGGAGAGGTTCTCGTGACGTCTCAGGTGACCGGTTACGACGTCCGAAGAAGCGAGGACGGCTTCTATCTGGGGCGCGTCCCGCTCGACATGCCGGTGCGAGAGCTGCGCACCTCGGGAACGTGGTGGACCCTCGACGCGAAAGCCCTAGAACGAGCGGGCGTGTCGGCGTCCGACCTTCCAGGCGCTCTCCACGCGGCAGAGCACACCTCGATCGGCATCCTCCCCTTGCTGGCGACCTGCGACCGCTGGGATCTGGGCGGCCTATCGACCGTTTGGCACGCCGACACGCAAGCGGCGACCGTCATCGTCCACGACGCCGTCCCCGGCGGTTCAGGCTGCTCCCTTCACGGCTTCGAACACGGACGAATCTGGATGGAGGCCACACTCGCCGCTTTGGAAAGCTGCCCGTGCACGGACGGGTGCCCCCGCTGCGTCCAGTCCCCGAAGTGCGGCAACAACAACGAGCCCCTCTCGAAGGGCGGAGCGACGAAGCTCCTGCGCGTCGTGGTCGACGGGTTGCGCCGCGCACGGTCCTGATCGGCGGGCTTCACGAAGCCCCCAATCGGCGCGCTTTACGGTGCCCCCAATCCGCGCGCTTCTGTGAGCTCCGAAGACGTCACGTGTTGTCCGGGTTTGATGTAGGACCCCAGTCTGCGCGCTTCCCTGAGCTTTGATCGGCTCGCCTTCCTGAGCTTTAATCGGCTTGCCTCCCTCAACCCTTGGCTGCGGAGGCGGCCGCGGCGCCTTGCCGCCCACAGCCCAGCCGCCCCGACGTCTTCGTTTGCCCCGATGTCTTAGTCCACCCTGACGCCTCCGTCCGCCTCGGCAACCGTCACCCTTTTTCGTCGGCCGAGTATGCAGGCCCGGCCCACGCCTCGGCCACATACGTCACCCCCATGTAGGTCAGATTCTTGGACACCTTCACTTTCGCAAGTGCGCCGTCGACGTCGCAGGCCACAAGCGAGGCGCCGTACGTGCGTTCGACGTATGCCGACGACGGGCACCCGCCGAGCCCCGCGGCGTTTCTCTGCGCGGATGCCAAGGCCACCATGTCGGCGGCATTCTGGGCTTTGGCGATGCTCGCGCACGTCGAAGCGACCATCAGCAGCACAACCGTGAAAGTGCAGATCACGAAAAGGAAGCCGACCGTCAGAACGGCGCCCGCGCCGCGTTCAAACTCGCGCTCGGCTTCCCAACGCGATTCGTTCAGCCCGCGAAAGTCTGGAAGCAAATCAAGTCGCCGACGACATCGGCGTCGGCGAAAACGCCGATCCGGTTGCCACGAGCACCGACGCCGAGAGGGCCGCCTCCTTCCCTCGCTGCCTCGCCCCCGCCTGACCTCCCGTCCTTTCCTTCTGCCGCCGGGCGGATCTGTCGAGGCGTTCACGGCGCTTCGCCTCCCGCCCCGGCGTGGCCGACGGCTTTGGCGTCGCTCCCGGTCCCCGCGTCGCGTCCCGCCTCGGCCTCGCCGCCGACCCCGGGCTCGACCGCTGCCGTGACGGACGCGTGAACGTCGATGCCCAGCCTTCCGCTGAACCCCTTTCGCGGCGCGTGCACCACGGCCTCGACGGTGTCGGCGCCGCTGACGACGCTCACCGACGCACCGGGAAAAGAACGCTCGACGGCGGCCTTGATCGCGCCGTCCCCTTCTCCCAGCGCGGCCATGCGAGCCGCCATTCGCGCCGCGTCATTGGCTTCGAGATAGGCGACGGCGATATGCCCAAGCGCAAGGGCAAAGGCCGTGACGAGAGCCAGAACGAGAGAGCCGATGGCGACTTCCCCCGTCACCATCCCCGATTCCGAATGCCCGTCGGGGCGATTCACGCGAGGTCTTTTTCCAGTCGTTGAGCATTTCATAGATTTCCATCCTTTCCGCGGCTTTTCGGCCTAATCGTCGCTTTATCGGCCTTCCTGCCGCTTTGGGCTTTCTCGTGGATTTTGAACCATGCGTTTCACGGCAATCTGCATCCGGCCGCATTCCGGGATCGCCGCGATGTGATCGGGCAGAGTGCGCGCTCCGCCCGATCGTCGCATCACATTCCCGGAACGGAGAAGATCTTGCTCAGCAGGGCCTTCATACCGTTGCGGAACCAGTCCTGATTGACAAGCCACCACAGAACGCCTGCGACGCCCGTCGCGGTCACCGTCCCTATCGCGTACTCGGCCGTGGCCATTCCCGCCTCGCCTGACGTCTTGTCGATGTCGACGAAGCTTTTGCTCGTTGTCATTGTCGTCTCCTGTCTATCGGCTACGCCTTTCGTCGCCGATGACTGACTCTTTCAAAACACGGCATCCGATTGACGAAGGATTCCCGAGGCTGTGAGCCTCTGCGACGTCGTTTCGCCCTGTGGACCGACTGCGATTACTTGACGCCACCGATTAACCGTTTGACGCGACCGATTGGCTACCTGATGCCACCGATTAACCGTTTGACGCGACCGATTCCTCCAAAAACTCGTCAGACAATCTTCACGCACGGGCGCAGTCCCCCCACGCGGACCGATTCGTCACGCAAATCAACCTCTGCAGGCTCCGGCCTTCCCACCCCGCAAACGAGGTAGGCCGACGCAGCCGAGAGGCCGCACCATGCATTCGGCATTGCTCAATAAACTTGTGTGGTCGGCCGACACAGCCGAGAGGCCGCACCATGCATTCGGCATTGCTCAATAAACTTGTGTGGTCGGCCGACACAGCCGAGGCCGAAGCCGAACCCGGAACGGCTTCTTCCCGTGAGCGAGGTCAGCCGGCGTCGGCGCCAGCACGAGCAAATCTGGACCACGCGCTTACAGAGCAAAGGCCGACTTCGAAGACTTACTCCAATTTCTAAATACATAGAATGGCCATATTAAACAGACATCAGGGCGACATTAAACACAGAACATGACCAGCAAAATGCTTATAAAGTCATAATTAATAAAATGCACTCAGAACAAAGCTCTATTATGAAAATCGCATGTATGGACCATAAGTTCTAAAATTGTCCTTATGGTGAAATAAGGGACTTTTTGCACCAATGCGCCTCTCGCAGCAGTCCTTCTCTCGTTCCTAGGAACTTTTCATCCGCCGTGCCCCACAGACGGAAGACCAGACACGCCCCCGCAGACACGACGCGCCGACCGCGCTCAGGCCCACGCGTCGTCCTTGCTCAAATCCACACCGGCCGGGCATAGATCTGCATCAACCGGGTCCCCTCGACGCCGCCCGAGCCCCTTGACGTTGCCCGGGCCATTCGATCCCGTTCCGGCTCTTCGAGGCCGCGCGACCGCTTCAGGCCGTCGCCGCACGATCACCTCAGGATCGCCACGCCCGCCGAAACGACGATGGGAACGACGCCGAGCAGAATGAAAGCGGGGAGAAAGCACAGACCCAGCGGAAGAACAAGCTTGGCGCCCAGTCGCGCCGCGGATTCCCGCGCGCGCCGCACGCGGCCGGCTCTCAGACTCGCAGCCGTTCTCTCCAGCAGCGGAACCGCAGCCGCGCCGTCAACCCACGAGGGCTCGAGCGCGTTGCGCAATGGATCAAAACGGCTCGGCGCGTCCTGCCACGCCTCCTCCCACGTCCCGCCCATCGTCAAGGACCTCGCCACGCACTCAAGGCCGGGCGGTTCCTTTTCCTCGGCCAATGCCGATTCAAGGGCCACAAGAAGTGCGGGCACCGAGCACCCGGCACGTATCGCCGCCACCGCCAGGTCCGCGACCATGGCCTGGTCGACCGGCGGAAAAGACGCCCGCGCAACCTGCGCGTCGCCGCGCCGAACGCCGGAGGCGAAGAACTCTGAGGACCACGCCGCCGCGACGACGAAAAGGACCGCGGCGAGCCCGAGAAACCACATCGCTATCCCTCTCTTTCCGCACGCCGAACGAGGCGGCGCACCCAGAAAATTCCCAAGGCCTC
The DNA here is from genome assembly GCA_905373325.1 of uncultured Ancrocorticia sp. GTDB lineage: Bacteria > Actinomycetota > Actinomycetes > Actinomycetales > Actinomycetaceae > Peptidiphaga. Next base: position 208 of record CAJPTB010000158.1, on the reverse strand, counting down.
AAAGGCGAGCCCGAGGGCCGACAGCGTCCGCCCCAGGCCGGAGGACAAAAGAAAATCGAGCGTGTCCGTTCCCATCAGCGACCCCAGAAACAGCCCGAGGAGGGGAAGCCAGGCCAACATGCGAGCGCTCGCCTTGGGCCCGGCGAGTGCGGCGCGGCGCGCTGCGGCCAGAGGCTCGACGATTCGTCTCCGATCGTGGACGGAACGT
>CAJPTB010000157.1 GCA_905373325.1 uncultured Ancrocorticia sp. | reverse complement strand
ATAAAGTAGACGACGGCCGCCCACAGGCCTCCTACCGCCAAAAGCGATCCTATGAGTGCGGCTGCCGCTCCCTCCAATATGAACGGCAGCTCTATGAAGAAATTCGATGCGCCGACGTACCGCATGATCTCGGTTTCGTCGCGCCTGGACATAGCCGACAGACGGATGGTCGTGGGTATGAGGAGCAAGGCTACGACCACCATGACCACCGCGAGGCCCGCGGAGACATAGCTGAGCCTGTCGAGGACCCTGATGAGCGGATCGACCTGCTGAGACTGGTCTTCGACCGTCTCCACTCCCGGGCGCCCGGTCAGAGTCTCGGTGACTTTCTTGTAGTCGCTCGGGTCGGTGAGCTTGATGCGGAAGGAGACCTGCATGTCCTCCTTCGTCACACCGTCCTCAAAGCCCGATCCCTTCATCTGCTTGCGGTAGTTTTCGAGCGCTTGGCCCTTCGTCTCGAACCTGAACTTCTCGACGTACTTGGACAGCTGGCCGTCCGTGAGCTCCTTGCGGATGGCCGCGATCTGCTTGTCGGTCGCCTCTCCGTCGGCGCAGCCGGCCTTGTTGGAGTTGGCCGGGCACATGAAGACGGAGATTTCAAGGTCGGAGAGCCATTGGTCGCGGACCACGCCGATCTGCTTTTGCAGCAGCGACGCCGACCCGATGAACAGGAGGGAGACTAAGGTGACGAGCATGACCGAGACCGCCATTGCCCGATTCGACCACAGACCCTTGAGGGTTTGGGTGCTGATGAAACGCAGCCTCACGGCTTTTCACCTCCGTAGACTCCGCGCGCCTCGTCCCTGACGACCATTCCGTCTTTGAGTTCGACGACGCGCTTGCGCAGCTGATTGACGATGCTCTGATCGTGGGTAGCCATGACCACCGTCGTGCCCGAACGGTTGATGCGGTCAAGCAGCCGCATGATGGACATCCCCGTTTCGAGGTCGAGGTTTCCGGTGGGCTCGTCGGCCAGAAGCACCTGCGGCCTGTTGACCATGGCCCGGGCGATCGCGACGCGCTGGCGCTCGCCGCCCGAAAGCTCGGTCATGTAGCGCTTCTCCTTGCCTTCGAGGCCGACCATTTCGATGACCTCGGGCACTTCGGTTTTGATCCTGTGGCGCGGCGCGCCGATGACCTGAAGCGCAAGCATGACGTTCTCGTAGGCGTTCTTGTCGCCGAGCAGGCGGAAATCTTGAAAAACGGCGCCGATCTGGCGGCGCAGCAGAGGCACGCGGCGCTGGGAGACTTTCGACAGGTCTTTTCCGAGAACGTGGACGCGGCCGGACGTGGGGCGCTCCTCCGCGAGGATGAGCGAAAGCATCGTGGACTTTCCGGAGCCCGAGGGGCCCACGAGGAAGACGAACTCTCCGCGCTCGACGTCGATGCTGACATCGTCGAGGGCAGGGTGAGCGCCTCTTTGGTAGAGCTTCGTCACCTTGTCGAATGTGATCATAAAAACCGCCGAATTGATAACGCCATGGGTCGCATAGACCTTACGCATCAACGGGCGGTTTCTCTCCTAGGCGCGCCGACGACGTCGAAATCCGGGCGAAGACCGCCTCCGGACGGAACCTGCTCTCGTCGGCCGGGCCCCCCTTTGCCGTCCGAGCCCTGAGCCCTCTTTTGGCGGCCACCCCTAAGCTTTTCTTTTCCCGGTTTTGCCGGCCGAGCCTCTCTGCCGAATTGGAAAGCTCTCGGCTCGCCGGGCTGCCTGCAAGCGCCTGCCGGTTGAGGGCCGGCGCCGTCGTCACTCTCCTTCGCCGGCCTTGACGCCCGTCGCCCGCCATCGGATGCCGGCGTCGATGAAGCCGTCGATGTCGCCGTCGAACACGGCCTCGGGGTTGCCCGCCTCGTATCCCGTCCGCAGGTCTTTGACCATCTGGTAAGGCTGGAGCACGTACGAACGCATCTGATCCCCCCACGAGGCCTTGATGTCTCCGGCGAGCTCCTTCTTCTCGCGGGCTTCCTCCTCCTGTTTCAGGAGCAGAAGGCGGGATTGGAGCACTCGCATCGCAGCGGCCCTGTTTTGGATCTGGGACTTCTCATCCTGCATCGAGACGACGATCCCGGTCGGAATGTGGGTGATGCGGACCGCGGAATCCGTGGTGTTGACGGACTGCCCGCCCGGCCCCGACGAGCGAAAGACGTCGACGCGGATGTCGGCTTCGGGAACGTCGATGTGGTCGGTCTGTTCAATGAGAGGAATGACCTCGACGGCGGCGAAGGAGGTTTGGCGCCTCCCCTGGTTGTCGAAGGGGCTGATGCGCACGAGGCGGTGCGTTCCGGCTTCGACGGACAGAGTTCCGTAAGCGTAGGGTGCGCCGACCTCGAAGGTCGTCGATTTAATCCCGGCCTCCTCGGCGTACGACGTGTCGAGCACCTTGGCGCTGTAGCCGCGGCGCTCGGCCCAGCGCAGGTACATGCGCTGGAGGATCTGGGCGAAATCGGCGGCGTCGACCCCTCCTGCCCCCGAACGTATCGTCACGACGGCCTCGCGCTCATCGTACTTGCCGGACAGCAGCGTGCGGATCTCCAACTCGGACATGTCGGCGCCGACTTGTCCGAGCTCGCGCTCAAGGTCCGAATAGAGCTCCGCGGCCGTCTCAGGGTCGGAGCCGGCCTCCTCGTCGGCCATCTCTTTGAGAGCCTCAAGGTCGTCCAACGCGGCGGACATGGCATTGATTTTGTCCAGTTCGGCCTGGGCGTGCGAAAGCTTGGACGTGACGGATTGGGCCTTGTCTTGGTCGTCCCAAAGGTCGGGAGCCGCCGACGCCTCCGTCAGCTCGGCGATGCGCTCGCGCAGCCCCTCCGGATTCGACACGGAGGAGATCTGCTGGAAGGTCTTTCGCAGAGCTTCGATTTCTGCCTGATGATCGGTTGCCACGGCCCAAGGCTACCTCATGGCGCTTCGATTGCCCGCAGTTTGGCCGAGCTCGTCGCGCCGATGCGCACGGATCGCGGCCCGAAGCCGTCGATGGACAGGGGCAGGCGGACATCCGTTTCGAGCGTCACGGCGATGCCGCCCGGCCCGCGGGTTCGCCGACCCGGATTCCCATTCCGCCGATCTCGGCGCGCAGAGCGCGCTCGACCGGGACGACGTCGTCGATGGCCTCTGCCGCGCTGCGCGCAGCAAGCCGTTCGTCCTCGGCGATCGACTCACCGAGGATCCGATTCAGGCCTCCGGCCTCCCGTGCGGATCGAGGCCTTCGCGCCGATGCGCACGCTTTCGCTTCGACGTCGCGGATCGCCTTTACAATTCGCAGACTAGACGCGGCGAAAACAGGCCGTCGGCCGCCATTCACACCCTGTGGATAAACACCCTTCACATGTGGATAAATCCGGTTGCCGAGAAGGTACGGTACCCAAAGCGGTGTGTAAAGAGGCATAGGCCATCGAAACGACGTAGGTTAACAACGTGAGCAATTCTCTGTATCTCGCAGCCCTCGCCGTTGCGGCGATCGACGGCTTGGAAGCCGTGAGCACGCGGCCGCCCTTCGTCAACACGGACGACTACGTCTCGGGCGGAGTGCTCGACGCGCACGGACGCCACTGGATGGTCAAATGTCCGAAGAACTCGCACGCTGCGACGATCATCGAAGCCGAGGCGGCCCTCGCGCCCAACCTCCTCCAGGAGCTGCGGCGCGGCAACCTTCCCTTCGACATCCTCCGCCCCGCCGGCTTCGTCCACGCGGCGACCGGAGGGCGGGCCGTCGTGTGCCCGCAGCCTTTCGGAACGGCGATCGACTGGGAGGACATCGGGCGCGACCAAGCCCGCGAAATCGGGCGGGTCATCGCCTCCATCCACTCGCTTTCGCACGACGTCGTCGCCGACGCCGGCCTTCCCGTCTACAGCGCGACCGACTGGCGCATGCGGCTGTTCACCGAGCTCACCGACGTCGACGAGGCGAGCTCCCTCCCCCTCAACCTCCTTGAACGCTGGGAGGACGCTCTGGAAAAGTCCTCGAATTGGAAATTCGAGCCGACCGTAGTCCACGGCGACATCGACGCCGAGAACTTCCTGTGGTCCGACGGCGGAATAGCCACCGTCACGGGCTTCGGCGAGGCGAAGGTGGCCGACCCGGCGATGGACCTCGCCCCCTTCCTCTCCCTGGAAGAGAGCGTCTACGCAGCCGTCATCGACGCCTACGAGCACACGCGCGGCACGGGCATCGACGACGCGATGTACTCGCGCATGCTGCTCATGTCGGAACTGGCCATCCCCAGGTGGCTCATGCACGGTGTGCGCACAAACAACGAGTCAATCCAGAAAGAGGCGCGAAGCATGCTCGACGACCTGTCCAAGCAGGTCGCCGAGGCCGAATCTTAAACCGGCGCAGATCCCAAGCCGCCGCGGAAAGATTTCAAACAGGCCGCCGCAGGCTCACTCTCCGGCGGGCCGCCACAGGCCGACTCCGGCTTCCATGCCCGCGGCGAGCGAATCCTCGATGCGCCTGGCCACCTCCTCTTCCGTCAGTTTGGCCGCAGCGAGCGTCTGCCTTCCTTCCGGCTCTCGCAGATAGACGAAGCATGCGCCGACGTCCGCTATGTCCCGCCCGTGGGCGCGGGCCCAGGCCAGCCGATAGATCGCAAGCTGCAGCTCCCGGGAGGCCAAGGCTTCCCCGTCGGGTCGCCTCCCCGTCTTCCAGTCGACGATCGTCGCCGCCGAAAGGCCCGGCTCGGCGGAGGTGTCGAGGACGGCGTCGATCGTGCACCGCACAACGCGCCCGCCGATCACCGCCGAAAGGCTCTCCTCAACGGCGATCGCCGGCATGCGCGCCCACCTGCTGGCCTTGAACGCCTCGAGCAGACGGGCCTCCTCCTCGCGCGTGAGGACGTCCATGTCGACAGGCTGCTCCCCCTGCGCCATGACCGAGTCGATGTCGAGCCTGGCGGGGCGCTCGTAGAACTCGGCGATGCGCGAATGCACCTCGGTTCCTGTACGCGCCGCCCGGCTCGGACGCTGCGGCGTCGGCCGGCGCCATTGGGCGAGAAAGGCCGCGGGGTCTTCGCTGAGGTGGACGACGTCGGTGGCCGTGACGTACGGGCGTTCCGGCACGGCCGGGCGGGACGCCGCCTCGCGCTCGCGGATGAGAAGGTCGGCGCTCCGCCGCCACATTGCGATGCGCTCGGGCGGGACGGGGCTTTCCCCGGAATCGCCGGAGCCTCCCCCGGAGCCCATGGGTTCGGAGACAGGCCCGGCGCCGGGGCCGGCGCGGACGACGTCGGCCGGCCACAGGGGCAGATCGGCGTTCGCGTAGTC
>CAJPTB010000156.1 GCA_905373325.1 uncultured Ancrocorticia sp. | reverse complement strand
GACGGTACTCTTGAGATTGACTCGCCTGCAGGCGGACCGACCACAATCGAAGCGGTGATTCCATGCGCATCCTGATAGCCGACGATTCTGTGCTGCTCAGGGAGGGGCTGACCCTCATCCTGAACGAGGGCGGACACGAAGTCATCGGCGGAGTCGGCACCGGGAACGAGCTTGTGTCCCGGTGCCTGGCTTTGCGACCGGACGTGACGGTCAGCGACATCCGAATGCCGCCTTCGCACACCGACGAAGGCCTGCGTGCGGCGGTCCGCATCCGCGAGGAGTGGCCCGACGCCCCCATTCTCCTGCTCAGCCAGTACATAGTCCTCAGCTACGCCACCGAGCTTCTCTCCTCGGGCTCCGGCTCGATCGGATACCTGCTCAAGGATCGCGTGAGCGACCTCGACTCCTTCCTCGACGCCGTCGATCGGGTCGGCAACGGCGGCATGGTCCTCGATCCCGAAGTGGTCGCGCAGATGATGGGACGCGGACGCAGGAACGACCCCGTCGCCAGCCTCACGCCGCGCGAACGCGAAGTGTTGGAGCTCATGTCCGAGGGCCATACGAACTCGGCGATCGCCAAGCGGCTCGTCGTTTCCGAGGGGGCTGTGGAAAAGCACATCCAGAGAATCTTTGCGAAGCTCGGTCTGCACGCCAACAGCGAAGTCCACCGGCGGGTTTCGGCCGTTCTCACTTTGTTGGGCACATGATCGACGCCCGGGGCCGGTGTGACCGAGGTGTCGGCGACTTTGGATTCGAAGCAGAAATCTGTTCGAATATCAACATGTTGTGTTTAACGTGCACTCTGGCCCGCGCTGTACGGTAGAACTTATATATGAGCATTCCCGGGAAGGACCGTGAAAAGGCGGACCTTGCATTGCTCATCGGCAGCGGCGCCGGTGAGATTCTGCGCAGCGCTCTCATGAACATGGGACAGCCTGCGGTTATACGGGGGTGGGAAGTCCATTCGATCCATCATCGCCCCGGCGCAGGAGTGACGGCCGGTTATTCGGTGACGCTCGACCGGATACTCCCCAACGGCGCCCACATGCGCGTGGAGGAGTATCTGTGCGCTTCGACGGCGCGCCTGTCCCACCCCAACACCCCGGGTCTCGTGTACGTGTCCAAGGGGGACTCCACGTTCTCCGTTTGGCGCTACCCCGCCGATCCTGAGCTTCCTGCGCTGTTCTTGGCCTGCTCGCCCGAGCATATGAGCGCCCTTCTGGGCATGCCCGTGTCCGTGGAGCTCATGAGCTATCGCCCCACTCGGCGCGCCGTCGTCCGAGTGCGGGCGGCGAATTCCGTCAGTTACGCGAAAGTCGCGCGCCCCCCGCAAGTCGAATCGTTGGCGAAGCGGCACATCATGCTCTCCCGCGCCGGGATTCCCGCGCCGCCGGTCCTCATCCACGACGTCCGAGGTCTCCTGGTGATCGGCGCCGCCAATGGGATTCCGCTCTCGACCGCCATTTCGCGCGGCATGGGAAGAAATGCGGCTCCTCTGCTCGGCTCTCTCACGGCTTTGTTGAACGCTTTGCCGCGCGAGGCCCTCTCGCTCAGCCATCGGCCCGCTTGGGCGGACCGTTCCACGCATTACGCGCACGCCGCCGGAACCGCATTGCCGGAGGAACGCGTCCGTTGCGAGGCCGTGGCGCACGGGATCCATGAGCTTCTCGCCAGTTCGGACCCCGGGCCTTTGGTTCCCGTCCACGGAGACTTCTACGAGGCGAACATCTTCGTCTCCCACGATTCGTCGAGGGTCACGGGAATCATCGACGTCGACTCGCTGGGGCCCGGCCACCGAGTCGACGATTGGGCCTGCCTGCTCGGCCACATGAGCGTTCTTCCGCATTTGGCCCCGGACTCTTACCCGTACGTTCAGGACGACCTTCCGATATGGAGGGACGCCTGCGAGCACGCCGTAGACCCTGTGGCGCTGTGCGCGCGCACGGCCGGGGTGGTGCTCTCGCTCGTCGCCGGAGCGAAGCGGGTCGACGGCGCCGAGTGGATCGACGACGCCCTCGGCCGCCTTTCGACGGCCGAGGCGTGGCTCGAGCGGGCCTACCGCCATCGCTGAAGTCGCAGAGCGGGCGAGGGCGTCAGTCGAAGTTCGTGCGGGATGCCGCGCCTGCCAGGATGCCGCCGAAGGCCCGCGGGGAGGCCGACGGCGGCTCCGCGGGGCGTCAGCCGAGGAGCTTTTGCACCCGCCCCAGGCCCTCGACGAGGTCCTCGTCGGAGAGGGCGTAGGAAAATCGCAGGAAACCGCTGGGGCCGAAGGCCTCGCCGGGAACCACGGCGACTTCGGCCTCTTCGAGGATGAGCGCCGCCAGCTCGGCCGAGGTTGCGGCGGACTTTCCGTTGACGTCGCGGCCGAGCACAGCCTCGACGTTGGGATAGACGTAGAAGGCGCCCTTCGGCTCGGGGACGGCGAAGCCGTCGATTGCGCTGAGCATCTCGACCATCTTTCGACGCCGGCGGTCGAACGCCTCCCGCATCTGGGCCACCACGGCCTGCGGCCCAGTGAGCGCCGCCAGCGCAGCCCGCTGCGAGACGTTCGCGACGTTGGAGGTGGCATGGGACTGGAAGTTCGTCGCGGCCTTGATCACGTCGGACGGGCCGTACATCCAGCCGACCCGCCAACCCGTCATGGCGTAGGTCTTCGCGACCCCGTTGAGGATGACGGCGCGATCGGCTAGCTCGGGAACCTCGCCCAAGATGTAGCTCATGGGCGTGCCGTCGTAGACGAGATGCTCGTAGATCTCGTCCGAAATCACCCAAATCCCGGATTCGAGGGCCCATTGCCCGATCGCCCGGATTTCCTCGGGGGAATAGACCGATCCTGTCGGATTGGACGGCGAGCATAGAAGCAGGGCCTTGGTCTTGTCCGTCCGTGCGGCTTCGAGCTGTTCGACGCTTGCCTTGTACTCGGCGTCGGCCCCGGCGAAGACTTCGACGGGAACGCCGCCGGCCAAGCGGATCGCCTCGGGGTAGGTCGTCCAGTACGGCGCGGGCAGGAGCACCTCGTCGCCGTCGTCGACAAGGGCGGCGAAAGCCTGGAAGACGGCCTGCTTGCCGCCGTTCGTCACGATGACGTCGTTCGGGTCGACGGCGTTGCCCGAGTCGCGGAGGGTCTTCGCCGCGATGGCCTCGCGCAGCTCGGGAAGGCCTTTGGCCGGCGTGTACTTGTGATTTTTGGGATCGCGGGCGGCTTCGACGGCGGCTTCGACGATGAACTCGGGCGTCGGGAAGTTAGGCTCACCGGCCCCGAAGCCGATGACGGGACGCCCTGCCGCCTTGAGGGCCTTGGCTTTGGCGTCCACGGCGAGAGTCGCGGACTCTTGGATGGCGGCGAGGCGTGCCGATACTCGGCGGGTTCTGTCATTGCTCATGTGTCCATGGTTGCACGTTTCGTCCCCGTCGTGCGCGCCGGTCCGCGTTTCAGCGCTGTGAGATCGAAGGCGCGGCGCCGTCGGACAGCGAGGGGGCGATGCGCCGGGGGAGACAGCCTGCCCCGCACCCGTGCGGCGGGCTCGAAAAGGGCCCAATCGGACCGCGTGAGGAGCGGCTTGGCGCCGTGCCCGCCGACTCGGCCGTTGCGATTCGGGCGGACGGATGACGCGGAGCGGGCGAAGGTGTACAATTTTGTGAGTTGTCTCCAGATTGGTGGCACTACGCCATTGACGTAAGGCATAATGTCAGGAGCGAACAGCCGAAGGGTAGTGGCGCAATGGTAGCGCATCGGTCTCCAAAACCGGCGGTTGGGGGTTCGAATCCCTCCTACCCTGCAAGGCGGCTCATGGGTCCATGGGCCGCCTTTATTCCATTGCACGACGAGTGAAGGACGCCACGTGACTGCAGCAAGCGCATCGAAGGCCAAAGGAGCCAAGGGCAAGGCCTCCGATGAGAAGAAGAGGCGCAACGTCTTCGCGCGGATCGCCCTGTTCATTCGCCAGATCTTCGCCGAGCTGAAGAAGGTTCAGCGGCCCACCCGCGAAGAGCTCGGGCAGATGTTCTCGACGGTTCTTGCCTTTGTGGCAATCATCATGATCGTCGTCGGCCTTCTCGACCTTGGATTCGGCCGCCTGACCTTCTGGGTCTTCGGGTAGTCTTTGGATCTTCGGGTAGTCTTGGCCGTTCGGACAAACGAGTAGAAAGCAGTAAAGCGTGGCTGACGATATCTTTGAGCCCGTTGCCGATGCGTCGGAAGCCGGCGTCGAAGAGCTTCGGTTCGATTCCGGCGAGGGGCGTTCCGATCCCTCCGGCGACGTCGGACCGGCACACGATCAGACGGGGGAGCCGGCTTCCGGGCCTTCCGGCGATCCTCTGCTCTCGGAGGAGGAAGAAGCCGCGAAGGCCATGGAGGAGGCCCGCGCAAACCTCGTGACCGAGGACGAAGTGCGCGACAAGCTCAAAGGCCTCGACGGACGTTGGTACGTCCTTCACACCTATTCGGGTTACGAGAAGCGCGTCAAGCAAGACCTCGAGGTGCGCATGCACTCGATGAACATGGAGGATTACATCTTCCAGATCGAAGTCCCCATGGAGGAGGTCTTTGAGATCCGCCGCGGCCAGCGCAAGCTCGTCTCTCGCGTGCGCATGCCGGGCTACGTGCTCATTCGCATGGATCTGACGGACGATTCGTGGCGAGTGGTGCAATCGACCAACGGAGTGACCGGATTCGTCGGCAACGGCCGCACGCCGGTCGCGCTTTCCGAGAATGAGGTCGTCTCGATGCTCACCCCGGTGATCGAGGCGGAGGCCGCGGCCGAGGCTGTCGCCGCCGGAAAGGCCGCAAGTCCGACGCCGGCCACCCTTTCTCCGTACGCGGTCGGCGACGCCGTCACTTTGACCTCGGAGCCGTGGGCGGGAATGCCGGCCACCGTTTCCGAAGTCGACGCAGCCAACCAGCGGCTCACGGTGCTCATGACCCTCGTCGGCCAGGAAACCCCCGTCGAGCTTTCGTTCAACCAGGTGCGCAAAGACGACTGAAATTCGTTCAAGATCACGCCAGGCAGAATTGAGCCTGGCGTGATTCGCGCGTAACGTTGACAGATGGTCGCCGCTTCTGCCATTGCGGCGATTGACAAGAAAGGACCCTATATGCCTCCCAAGAAGAAGGTTGCAGGTTACATCAAGCTCCAGATTCAGGCTGGGGCGGCGACGCCTGCTCCGCCGATCGGCCCGGCTCTGGGCCAGCACGGCGTCAACATCATGGAGTTCTGCAAGGCCTACAACGCCGCCACAGAATCCCAGCGCGGCAACGTGATCCCCGTAGAGATCACCGTTTACGAGG
>CAJPTB010000155.1 GCA_905373325.1 uncultured Ancrocorticia sp. | reverse complement strand
CATCCTCGGGTGGGGCTTGAACCTCTCGCTCGAGGCCGACGAGCTGCCCACGCCCACGGCCGCCTCTCTTTTGACGTCCGGCCTGAGAACAGCCGGACGCGACGAACTCATCGCCACGTACCTCGAAGGCCTGCACGCTCGGCTCGACGCATTGGCCGACGCCGGCGACCCGCAGGCTGCGGGCCTCGTCGACGAGGCCAACGCCGTCACGGAAACGCTCCGGCCGGGCGTCGTCGTGGGCCGCCCGCGCCTTGAACCGCTTGTGGGCGAAGGCATTCGCGTCCTTCCGGACGCATCCCTTGAAATCCTGACGAGGAACGGCCTCGAAGTGGTCACCTCTGGCGAAGTCTCTCTGCTGGGCATGCAGCCCCGCGCGGAAGGAGAAATACGTTGATTAACCGCGTCCTCATCGCGAATCGCTCGGAGATCGCACTGCGAGTCATCCGAACGGCGCGCGACATGGGTATCAAGTCCATCGCCGTGTACTCGGATTCGGATCGCGACGCCCAGTTTGTCCGGGAAGCCGACGAAGCGTATGCGCTGGTCGGGGCCGCCTACGCGGAGACGTATATGAACGCCGAAAAGCTGCTGGAAATCGCGCGCAAGGCCGAGGCCGACGCCGTCCATCCGGGCTACGGCTTCCTTTCCGAGGTCCCAGAGTTCGCGCGGGCGGTGCTGGAGGCCGGCATGGCGTGGATCGGCCCGTCGCCAGAGGTCCTCGACGCCCTGGGGGACAAGATCAAGGCCCGCCGCCTCGCCGAATCCGTGGACGTCAGCCCGGTGGCCGGGCTGTCGGACCCCGTCACGGGCCGCGACGTCGTGGACGCCTTCGTCGCCGAAAACGGCTTCCCCATCGTGACGAAGAAGGCCGACGGCGGGGGAGGCCGCGGCATTACGGTGATGGAATCCGACGCCGACCTCGACGTCTTCTTCACCGCCCACGGACACCACGCCGAAGGCTTCTTCGTCGAGCGCTTCATCCGCACGGCGCGGCACGTCGAAACCCAGTGCGCCCGCGACTCCTTCGGCAACTTCGCGGTCGTCTCCACCCGCGACTGTTCCGTGCAGCGCAGAAACCAAAAGCTCATTGAGGAGGCGCCCGCGCCCGCGCTGCCGGAGGGCGTCGAAGAGACCCTCGCAGACTGGTCGCACCGGCTGTTCGACGCCGTCGGATACGAGGGGCTGGGCACCTGCGAGTTCCTCGTCGAAGCCGACGGCCGTGTAAACTTCCTCGAGGTCAACCCGCGATTGCAGGTCGAGCACACCGTCTCCGAAGAAGTGACGGGCCTCGACTTGGTCGAGCAGCAGATTCGCATCGCCGCGGGGAAGCGGCTTGCCGAGGTCCCCTCGCCGCGGGCCCACTCCTTCGAGTTCCGCATCACCTGCGAAGACCCCGCCTCGGGAATGATTCCCTCCACGGGAACCGTTTCGCGACTGCGCTGGCCGCTGGGCCATGGCGTGCGCATCGAGTCGGGAATCAACGAGGGCGACGTCGTCACGTCGGATTTCGATCCGATGCTCGCAAAGCTCATCGTCACGGCCCCCACGCGCGAGGCCGCGATCGCCCGCTCGCGCAGAGCCCTGGCCGAACTGGAAATCAAGGGGGTGGCGACGCCGGCGTCGCTGTATTCGGCCGTGATCGCCCTCGACGAGTTCAGCCCGGCGCCGCCGTCGACCCGCTGGTTTGAAGACGTCGTCCTGCCCAAACTGGCGGATCCCGAGGAGGCCTCCTCCTTGGGCGTGGCCCCCGCGGCGTCGGTGAGCGCCACTCCCGCGTCGACCGCGGCCGAGGAGAGGGCGACCTTCGTGGTGGAGCTCGACGGACGCCGGATGGAGCTGACCGTCCCGCGCACGATGTTCGCCACGACGGTCGGAACCTCGCGGAACCGGGGATTCCAGCCCCTTCGCGGGGGCGCCCGCGCACGGAACGATGCGAAATCCGGCGAACTCGTCGATCCGACGGGGATGGTCAACTCCCAGATCCAGGCGATCGTGGTCCGCGTCTGCGTGGACAGCGGACAGCAAGTCTCCCGCGGCGACCTGCTCGTCGTGCTCGAATCTATGAAAATGGAGAGCTACGTCCACGCGCCCTACGACGGGAAAGTGACTGACATCGCCGTCGAGGCAGGCCAGAACGTGTCCGCTTATCAACCCCTCGTGCGAGTCGTGCGCAACGAGGACGAGACCACCGAGGAGAAATGATGTCGTTGACGAAACTCCGGACGCTTCCGGACACATCCCAGACGATGGACCTCACTTCGCACGAGATCCATCGCGAAGACTTCGCGGCCTACCAGCAAGGTCTCATCGATTTGGCCCAGGAAAAGGCAGAGGCGCGCCAGCACGCCGTCGGCAAGAAGACGGCCCGCGAACGCATAGCCGAACTCCTGGACGAGGGGAGCTTCACCGAGATCGGGCGGTTCCGCGGCGGGAACATGGCCGAAGGGTTCACCGGCGCGGGAGTCGTGACGGGAATCGGCACGGTTGCAGGGGAGTCGGTCGCCGTCTACGCTCAGGACTTCTCGATCCAAGGCGGCACGCTCGGCGAAGTCGAGGGCAACAAGATCACCGCCCTTATGGACAAGGCCCTCGAGCTGCGCATTCCCATCGTCGCGATGCTCGACTCCGGCGGCGCCAGAATCCAAGAGGGAGTGCTCGCCCTTTCCCAGTACGGCCGCATCTTCAAGAAGACCTGCGAAGCCTCCGGCGTGATCCCGCAGATCTCCGTCATCCTCGGCCCGTGCGCCGGCGGCGCCGTGTACTGCCCTGCCCTCACCGACTTCATCGTCATGACCCGCGACAATTCGCACATGTTCGTCACGGGGCCCGACGTGGTTCGCGCGACGACCGGCGAGGACGTCTCCTTCGCCGACTTGGGCGGCGCCGAAGTGCACAATTTTCAGTCGGGAGTGGCCCATTACCTGGCCGACGACGAAGCCGACGCCCTCGACTACACGCGCACGCTCTTGACCTACCTCCCGCCGAACTGCGAGGGGGCGGCCCGCAGATGGGACTACGAAGAGGGCCCCGAGGACGCCGCCAACGCCGCGAGGCTCTCCCAGATCGTCCCCGAGTCTTCGAAGCAGCCCTACGACATGGTCGAGGTCATACGCGCCCTCGTCGATTACGGCGAGTTCGTGCAGGTCCAAGAGATGTTCGCCCAGTCAATCACGGTGGGCTTCGCCGCCTTCGACGGGGAGTCCGTGGGAATCGTCGCGAACAACCCGATGCACGAGGCCGGCACGCTCGACGTCGACGCCTCCGAGAAGGCCGCAAGATTCGTCCAATTCTGCGACGCCTTCAACGTGCCCGTCGTCACCTTGGTAGACGTGCCCGGCTATCGCCCGGGGGCCGAGCAGGAACACGCGGGAATCATCAGGCGCGGCGCCAAACTCATCTGGTCCTACGCCACGGCCACGGTCCCGCTCGTGACCGTGACGCTGAGAAAGGCCTACGGGGGCGCTTACATCGTCATGGGTTCGAAATCCCTGGGAGGAGACTTCAACTACGCGTGGCCGGGGGCGGAGATCGCCGTGCTCGGCGCCGACGGCGCGGTGGCCATCACCGGGCGGCGCGAGCTGAAAAAGGCCGTGGAGGAAGGCAAGGACGTCGCCGCCGTCAAAGCCGAACTCGTGGAAAAGTACACGCGCGAGAACGTCAATCCGTACCTGTCGATAGAAAGCGGGCAACTCGACGCCATCATCACCCCGGAGACGACTCGTTCGTCGATCGTTTCCGCGCTGCGAATCGCGCGGACGAAGAACCGTTCCCAATCCCGCACGAGCCGCCACGGCAACATGCCGATGTGAGCTGACGAAAGGCCAATCAATGAACTCCTACACCCCTTCCGCTTGGATCGCTCAATTCGCCGGGCAATCGACGCCCTGGCGGACGGAGCTGGCGGAGCTTGCGTCGGATCCCGCGATCGCGGCGAAGCTGGGCGCCATCCGCGACGCCGCGGAAAAGATCCTCGCCCCCGTGGCCCCCGAGCTGCTGACGGTCACGGGGCCCATGGATCTTCTGGGGGCGCCGCTTGAGGCCCCCGAGAACGCAGGGGCCACAGTTCCCGGAATCCTTCTTGCCCAATACGGGGCCTACCTCGACGTGCGGGAGACCCTGCCGGAGCCCGTCGCGGCCGTCGGCCATTCCCAGGGCGTCCTCGGCGCGGCCATGCTGCGCGACGACCACGCACAGGTTCTCGCGCTCGCGCGCCTCATCGGCGCGGCCGCCACCCGCGAGACGCTTCTCGCCGGGGCGAGCCGCCGCGGCGAGCACACACCCATGGTCTCAGTCAAAGGAGAGAACCTGGCCGACGTCGAGCTTCCCGGCGACGTCGCCCTGGCGATCAAGAACTCCGCCACGTCCGAAGTGCTCTCCGGCGCGCCCAAGGCCCTCGAAGCGGCCCTGAGCGCGCTCAATGTCGAGGGGGAGTACCTCGACGTCGCCGCCCCCTTCCACAATCCGGTGCTCGAACCGGCCGTGGAGCAGGTGCTCCAGTGGGTTCGCGCCTGCGGCGTCTCGCTTCCCGACGCCGGCGATCTGACCCGCGCCGTGCTCACGGAAAGCCTCGACTGGGTCGCGGAGCTCCGCGAAAAGGTGCCCTCGGGGGCGACCGTCGTCGACCTTGGCCCGGGAACCGGCCTGGCGCGCCTGGCCGCGGAGAACTTCGCGGGGACCGGCGTGCACTACATCGAAGCGGGCACGGCCGAGTTGCGCGATGCGCTTGCCCAGGGAGCGCCTCGCGAGACGGCCTCCCAGGATTGGTCCGTCTTCGCCCCGGCCGCCCGGGTCATCGACGGGAGGAAGGTCGTTGAAACCGCCTTCACGCGGCTGACGGGCCGTTCGCCGATCCTCGTCGGCGGCATGACGCCGACGACCGTCGAGCCGGAGATCGTCGCCGCCGCGGCCAACGCCGGACACTGGGCGGAGATGGCCGGCGGCGGGCAGGTCACCGAGGAGATCCTCTCCGACCATCTCGACCGGCTCGGCGAGCTCCTCGAACTCGGCCGCACGGCCCAGTTCAACGCCATGTTCCTCGACCCGTACCTGTGGGGCCTGCATTTCGGATCCCGCCGCGCGGTGTCGAAGAAGCGCTCGGCCGGGGCGCCGCTTGACGGCGTCGTCGTCTCCGCCGGCGTCCCCGAGCTCGACGAGGCGGTCGAGCTCGTCGAGCGTCTGCGATCCGAGGGATTCCCGTACGTGGCCTTCAAGCCCGGCACGGTGGCGCAGATCCGCCAGGTCGTGCAGATCGCCCGCGAGCTGAACGAAAAGGGCGTGGATCTGCCGCTCATCGCCATGGTCGAGGACGGGCAGGCC
>CAJPTB010000154.1 GCA_905373325.1 uncultured Ancrocorticia sp. | reverse complement strand
CTTTAATTGTTCCCCACGTGAATATCGCCATCAGCTCTTCCCCTCCACAGCGTCGTTAAAACGCTTGAAATCGATACTCGTCGAATGGTCGACCTCGCCGTATTCCCTCTTTGCCGCTCGAACTGCCTCGCTAAAAGCCGTCAGTCCGTCACTCATGCGCTTGGAAAGCATGTCAACCTGTTCCCCTGCCTTGACGGCGGCATTTCCGGAGTCGCCGCCCCGAACGGCGTTGCCCACCGACGACAAGGCGTCCTTAACCGTGAGCTCCGAACTTCTGCCCGCTGCCTCGTCAGAGCATTGCGCAGCAGCTTCGAGTTTATCGGGTTCGACAATCAGTTGAGCCACAACCTATCCCTTCAATCGGAGTTTCGCGTCGCTACCAGCTTTCCTAATCACACAGGCTTTCTCAATTTAAACAGAAAAAAGGACCCCTCTCCCCAATTCCGTCTCCCGCATTGACATTTGATGAAGCGGATGAGAGGGGCCCGTCGACCACAGGGCCTCAACCTTGAATGCAAGGAGCTCGGTCGGTTCCGCCGACAATCGCGAAACCGACCGAGCATGCGGACGGAAAAGCATGCCACGTTCACAGTTTCGTGGCGTTTGGCGTTTAGCTCAAGGCGACGTCCCCCGCTTCATCCGCATTGCCGCTGTTCGTGTCGCGGACGTCTCCATCCTTTCCAAAAGGTCGGCAACCTGTTGTGTACCGCATGGAGAACGTCTCCGAGTCGGTGATCAGAACGATGCCGACGTACCCTCCGTCGTCGACGTTGAACAGATTCACTTCACAGGTGCCGCCGTTTGAGATGTCAACATTTTCTGTGAAGCCCATTGGCCTGACTTCCTCGCTGACAATCTTCACCAGCTCTGCGAAATGCTCTCGAGGAATCCCCCGCGTCATGCCTTGTCGCGAGAAGTCGATTCCACCGCGATCATCGCCCTCGTGGCACGCTCCAGCTTTCTCAGCGGGAGCATCAATCCAGGTCCATTCACGCGGGCCAAGCAATTCGTCGATGCGCTCGCGAACCCGGGCCAACGCGCTCGCCAAACCAAATCTGGCGGAATCAACATCGACCCGCTGCTCGAACGGTTTCGAACCGGCATAGTAAGGGCGTTCCGATTCGGACATAGTCTTTCACTCCTTTGCGGCCGACGCCGACGACGTCGGCCATACCCTGCAGCTGGCGTTGGTTCTCAACACCAGCAGTCAATTCAACTGTACTTGCGTCTGTTTTGACCGCACCACCTTGCTGAGATCCGCTGTGTCACGCGCTTTCGCGCCCACTCGTCGGCATGAGGGCGGCTCGATTCATGCGATGTCTTGGTCAAGCTGTCCTAGAAACTTTGCCCTCCAACATCTCGGGCTGACCTTCGGAACCCTGAGTCACGTACGCCATTGAGGCAACGCTTAGAAGGCACTGATCGAAACCGAACCCCGAAAATCGCGTAACGGAAAAAGGGACAATACCGCACTCCAAAATGACTAAACGTAACGGGATCATCACTTTTGTCGCTATCCTGCGGTTCCTACAACGACTCGTGCCAAATTACCCTGTGGCCGACTCCCCTCACGCAAATAATTTTTGTGCGCGTTAAACGGATCCTGGGCATGAGATCTGCCCGTCTCCATGGTCTTGAAACCAGAATCTGCGTCCATAGGATTTTTTCCCAAAGCCCCAGTGCTATCCGAAATGGCGTCCTTACCTTCATTAAGGATGTTGATTACGTCTCCCGCATCGCCCTGTTCACTTCGATATACCATGGCATAACTATGACCTTCGGGAACATGCATCGCTTGAGCGGTGTCTTTCACTCCCGGCGACCCAAACACGGCATAGTCATCGACGACGCCAGGGCGCACTTGCGATACGCCATAGGACGACGTTGTTGAGCCGTACGAATGGCCAAGAACCGATTGGTGAACAGGCTGCCCTGAAGCGTTGCGGGAGTCCTCAACCCCTTCCAGATGCTTCGCAAGGCTATTTCCCCCCAGCTCAGCGGCTTCGGTACGGGTGACCGACATATTTTCCGGACCCGGGAAAGGCGGAGCATCATATCCAAGCCAAGCGATTGCCGCAACATCGCCTTGCCCCTCCGCCTCGGCACGCCCTTTGAGGTCTTGCATTCTATCAACATTGTCCATACTATCCGCGACCGTCGTCGTCATTCCGGGAACAAAAGTTGTGACGTGCGCAGCTCTATCCACATCACCAATCGCGTATGCGGCATGCGTGTCCGCGTGTCCATCTTCCAATCTCGGCCGCTCGTAGAGATACAGGCCAACATCTGGGCGCTCGTCGATTACCTCTTTTATTCCGAGCAATTCATCGAATTCTTTATCACCTTCTTTGAGGCCCCGTCTTCGAAGAGATTCAAGGTCCCGTTCAACCCGCGCCTTGTTGATAACGCTTCGAGTGTTCGCGTCAATGCCGTCCATATTGCCAAGCCGCTCGTAGTCCGAAGCGAGTCTGGCCCGAATGCTTTCAATCGCTTTATCTCGCATTTCCTCTCGTTGTTTATCTGTAAGCGAATGCCACCACCGAGCGACATCTCCTGTACTAGTCCCGTCTGGCAACCTCAACCTCACTTCACGGCCTTCTAGAACCTTCAAATCTCTAGCACTGCCTTCTAGCTCTTTGCTCAGCGCCTTCGCATAAGTCGTGTCTACCTCCGCCGCCTTTCTGCACGCGCGCTCAATCATCTCGACGCATTCCTTCACTTTCGCTTGCAAACCATTGACTATCACCCCTTTTATGGCGGAGGAAGCGTGGGGCAATCCGTAAGGAACGCTAGGGCCAGCACTGGAAGAGGCGAACCCTTTCTGTTCCGCGACGCCGACGATCTTGTCGATATTCACCTGCACGCTGCCATCGTCACTAATTATTAAGTGGTTTGTATCAGCCATCGATCGTATTTCTTCGACCATGGTTTTCACCTCGTTGACGCCGTCTTGCGCGGCTGTAGTTGCCGCGAGTAGATTAACGATGCTGTTCCAGCAGTGAGCAGATGCGTCCTCGAGTCGACCTAACGCCTCACTTGCTGCGCGTGAACCTTCACCCTCCCACCCGGACTCTACATCAATGCTGTTGATACTGTCATTGACATCTTTAGCTTTCTCCCACTCCCGCGACAACCCGTTCAGCGTGTCGTTCAAATCGTCGCCATTCCAGTCTTTGATTGTTCCCCACGTGAATACCGCCATCACTTCTTCCCTTCGATCGCGTTGCTGAAGCCCTTGAAATCAATGCTCGTCGAATAGTCAGTCTCGCCATATTCGTTCTTCGCCGCTCGAACCGCCTCGCTGAACGCTTTCAGTCCATCGCCCAGACGCTTCGACAGCGTGTCAACCTGCTCTCCCGCTTTGGCGGCAGCATTACCGGAGTCGCCGCCTCGAACGGCGTCGCCCACCTTCGACAGGTCGTCGGCGACCTTCAGTTCGGAGTTTTTCTCAGCAGCGTCGTCGGAATGCTGCGCAGCAGTTTCGAGTTTCTCTGGTTCTACAACTAATTGAGCCACAACTTTCCCTTCTCTCGTAGTCGCGTGGTGACACAAGTCTTCCCAAACTCGACGGCTTTGGCAATAGAAAAGAGAGAAAGGACTCTGGTCCCCAATCACGCCATTTCCCCGTTGACGTTTGTGAGCTGTCTGGACTTAAACTGATATTTAAAAGTGATTTAGATACAAACATCGTGAAATTTCAAAAGGCAAAATCGAAAGCCAGCACAAAGGAGGCTCGGCCTCAATGTCGACCCGGGCACATCGAGGGACGTCTCGAGCGTTCCGGAAACCGATACGCACACCCGAGTGCCGGCCCGACCGTCAGAAAGTCGGCAAGCACACCTTGGCACTGCCTCGAACCTGCCGCGAACCGCAATCCACGCGGGGCCCTGGGCGGGTTGACACCATTGCCGCTCGCTCGGACGCCGCAACGAACGCCCTAGGGAGCCCCGCCGCCGAGGGTTGGCACAGGCACTCTAAGGCGCCACCCGCGCCATAAGCTTCCCCGGGGTTTCCCAGGATTAACTCATGACCGCCTAAGGATAGGAGGGTTGTATAGATGGTGTCAGCAGGACGGGCAAGCGATCCTAACGGTCAGCGCTTGTCAGTTCAGCAGACGCGATGAATGTGTTGTGTGCAGTGAGCCGACGAAGAAAGGTGGTGGCATGCGCAGACAAGCAAGCGTTGCTGCCCGGCTCAAGCGGTTTGTTCCCTTCGCCGCTTGACACTTCGACGGTGGCATTTGGCGGGAGGCGTTGGCATGGAGCGCCTCCCGCCAATACTGTTTCCTGGGCCCAAACCCCGCCTTTCAATCGCAGGGAGTAGAGTGGCCGGACTATGAATGCGAGCTTCACCAAACGCGCGAGCAAGCAGGCGACAGCCGCGGAGGCAGCCGGTTTGGCCGATTTGGCGCGCGCCGCCCGAGCCGGCGGTGCACCGGTCGTGCAGCTCCTCCGCGCAACAGCCACAAGCCTCGACACGGCAAGGCTTTCCGCCGTCACAGCCTCCCCCGCAGCGGCGGAGGAATTCGGCCGCCGGCTCGCCGCCACCCACGCCTTCTGCCCCGAGGGGTCGAGGGTGTTCGGCCAGGCGCCCGCCGGTCTTGTCAACGTCGACGGCTCCGCGAGCGACGGCGTCATGGGCGCAGCCGCCCTACCCCTCGTCGGACCCGGCCTCTCCCGCCGCTTCGGCGAGTTCTATGCGCAAGACAGGCTCCTGCCCTACCTCGCTGACGCCCGACGAAACGGATCCATCGGCGCAGAAGGCACGGCCGTCCTCGAACGTTTGGCGGAACGCCTGAACGACGGCGAATTCGACGCGCCGCAGCCCGCGTCCGTCTGCGCGGACGCGGCCCTCCTCCACGGCGACCTGTGGGCGGGAAACGTCATGTGGGCCTCGCGCGAATCGGCGGAGATCGCGGCCGAAGGGCTCGCCGCCGCGGAGGAAGCCGCCGAAGGCTTTGGCGTCGCGGAAAAGAGGGGCAGCGCAAGGAACCGGCGGGACGACGTCGTCGGCGTCCTCATCGACCCCGCCTGCCACGGCGGGCACGCCGAATCCGACCTCGCGCAGCTGACGGTGTTCGGCGCACCCTTCGTCGACCGGATCTACTCGGCCTACAACGAGGCCTCGCCCCTTGCCGACGGATGGCGCGAGCGCGTAGGCCTGCATCGGCTCCACATCCTCGTCGTCCACGCCGCGCTGTTCGGCGGCGGCTACGGGCGGCAAACCGTCGACGAAGCCCGGCGATACATCTGAACGCCGCCCCGCGCCCGGCTGCGCAAACGAATGCAGCGCGCCGACTCGACGGTCGAACGCTCGCCGACTCTCTGTCCACACGGCCAAC
>CAJPTB010000153.1 GCA_905373325.1 uncultured Ancrocorticia sp. | reverse complement strand
GCCCTATGCCAAACGGCACAAGCTGGTGGCGAGCGACACCCCGATCTCTTCCGGCGAAACCGTCCGCATGAAGGGCACGGCGAAGTCCGTCGCAGCCAACATGGACGCCTCGCTCGCCATTCCGACGGCGACGTCGTTCCGCGAAATCCCCGCCAAAACGATGTTCGACAACCGCGCCATCGTCAACGAGCGGCTGCGGGCCACCCGGGGCGGCAAGGTCAGCTTCACCCACCTGGTGGCCTTCGCCGCGATCGAGGCGCTCGTCCAGATGCCCGAGATGAACGACTCGTACACGTTGGCCGACGGCAAGCCCGCGGTCCGCCATCCCGAGCACGTCAATTTCGGCATCGCGATCGACGCCCGCCGCCCCGACGGCTCCCGCACCCTCGTCGTGCCTTCCGTCAAAGCCGCCGAGCTCATGACTTTCCGCGATTTCCTCTCCGCTTACGAGGACCTCGTGCGCCGCGGGCGCGAAGGCTCCTTGGGAATCGACGACTTCACGGGAACCACCGTCTCGCTCACGAACCCCGGGGGCATCGGCACAACCCAGTCGGTTCCGCGGCTCATGGCCGGGCAGGGAGCGATCATCGGCGTCGGCTCCATGGTCTACCCCGCCCAGTTCTCCGGCACGTCGGACGCCGTGCTGGCCCGCCTCGGCGTCTCCAAGGTGGTCACCGTCTCCTCCACCTACGACCACCGCGTGATCCAGGGCGCCACGTCGGGCGAGTTCCTACGGCTCATCGAACGCAAGCTCACCGGCCTCGACGGCTTTTACGACAGGGTCTTCCATTCGCTCCACGTTCCGACGGAGCCTTTTGTCTTCGAGCGCGACGTCGAATACAACCCGCTCAAAGACCCGGACAAAGCCTCTCGCGTGACGAGCCTCATCCACGCGTATCGCTCGCGGGGGCATCTCATTGCGGACACGGACCCGATCTCCTTCCGCACCCTCCGCCACCCGGACCTTTCCCTCGGATCCTACGGCCTGACGTCGTGGGACCTCGATCGCTCCTTCCCCACCGGGGATTTCACGGACAACGGCTCGATGACCCTGCGCGATGCGCTTTCGCTGCTGCGAGAGACGTACTGCGCGTCGATCGGCTTCGAGTACATGCACATCACGGATCCGGAGCAGCGCCGGTGGTTCCAGGAGCGAATCGAACGCCCGCGCGCCAAGCTCACCGACGACGAACGCTTTCAGATTCTCGAGAAGCTCAATCAGGCGGAGGCGTTCGAGACGTTCCTGCACACCAAGTACCTCGGGCAGAAGCGCTTCTCGCTCGAAGGCGGCGAATCGCTCATCCCCGCGCTTGACGCCATACTTTCCCGCGCCGCCCACGACGGCCTCGATTCGGTTGCGATCTCGATGGCCCACCGGGGAAGGCTCAACGTCCTGACGAACATCGCGGGAAAGCAGTACAAGCAAATTTTCACCGAGTTCGACGGATTCGTCGACGAGCGCACCGTCCAAGGCTCGGGCGACGTCAAGTACCACCTGGGAACCGAGGGGACGTACACCTCTCCGAGCGGCGAGACGACCGGCGTCTATCTCGCGGCGAACCCTTCGCACCTCGAAGCGGCGAACGGCGTTTTGGAGGGAATCGTCCGCGCACGCCAAGACCTTCAGGACCGGGGAGACCGAGGCTTCGCCGTTTTGCCGATCCTCATCCACGGCGACGCCGCATTCGCCGGCCAAGGGGTCGTCCCGGAAGTGCTCAACCTTTCGCAGCTTCGCGGCTACCGCACCGGCGGGACCGTCCACATCATCGTCAACAACCAGATCGGATTCACAACCGCCCCCCATTCCGGGCGTTCCTCGAACTACGCGACCGACGTGGCGAAGGGCCTGCAGATACCGATCTTCCACGTCAACGGCGACGACCCGGAGGCCGTCGTGCGCGCGGCGGCGCTGGCGTACGAGTACCGTCAGGCCTTCTCGAAAGACGCAATCGTCGACGTCGTCTGCTATCGACGCCGCGGACACAACGAGGGCGACGATCCGTCGATGACCCAGCCGGTCATGTACGCCTTGGTCGATTCGAAGAGGACGACCCGCCAGCTGTACAAGGAGGCGCTCATCGGCCGAGGCGAGATGACCGCCGAGCAGGCCGAAGCCTTCGAGGAAAACTACCGGGCGACCCTCGACAACGCCTTCCGGCAGGTCAAGGCCGCCGAGGCCGAAGCGGCCGCCGGCAAGTCCGGCGTCTATGAAGGCCTGGAGATTCCGGCAGCCCAACAGGAAGATGCGGGAACGATGATCGGCTGGACCAGCTGGACCACCCGTGAGATTCTGGCCAGGATCGGCGACGCCCACCTTCAAATTCCCGACGGATTCACGCCTCACCCGAAGATCACCCAGCTCTACGAGCGCAGGGCGAAGATGATGCGCACCGGAGACGTCGATTGGGGCATGGGAGAGATCGCCGCGTTTGGCTCGCTCCTCATCGAAGGGGTTCCCGTACGCATGTCCGGTCAGGACGTGCGCCGCGGAACCTTCGTCCAAAGGCACGCGGTTTCCCACGACCACAACACCGGCGCCGAGTGGACGCCCCTCGATCATTTGACGGAAGACCAGGCAAAGCTGTGGATCTACGACTCCCCCCTTTCCGAGTATTCGGTCATGGCCTTTGAGTACGGCTATTCCCTCGAGCGCCCCGATGCACTCGTGGTGTGGGAGGCGCAGTTCGGCGACTTCGCGAACGGCGCCCAAACGGTTGTCGACGAATTCGTCTCATCGGCCGAGCAGAAGTGGAACCAGCATTCGTCTCTCGTCCTCCTCCTTCCCCACGGGTACGAAGGTCAGGGGCCCGACCATTCCTCCGCGCGAATCGAGCGGTATCTCCAGCTGTGTGCGCAAAACAACATGTGGGTCTGCCAACCGTCCACCCCGGCCAACCATTTCCACATGCTGCGCACTCAGGCTTACGAGCGTCCGCGTCGGCCGCTCATCGCTTTCTCGCCGAAGCAGCTTCTGCGACGCCGGGGCGTGGTCTCGCCGGTCGAAGACTTCATTCGGGGCTCCTTCCTCCCGGTCATCGGCGACGACGCCGAGGGTGAAGCCCGCGGAAGCGATGCCTCGGGAGGCGCATCCGCCGGAGATTCGCCCGCGGGAACTGCGCCGACACGAGAGGCGCCCGCCGGAAAGGCATTCGCGCGAGAAACCGCCGCCGGAGGCGCATCGCGGGCGCACATCGACCGAGTCCTTCTCTGCTCCGGCCGCATTTATTACGATTTGGCCGATTTCCGCAGGAAGATCGGGGACCGGCGGACGGCGATCGTCCGGCTGGAACAGTACTATCCGCTGGCCACCGAGGCTCTGCGGGCGGAGCTGGCGAAGTACCCCGGCGCCGAGATCGTCTGGGTCCAGGACGAGCCCGAGAACATGGGCGCGTGGCGTTTCCTCCTCGTCACGGTGTTTCGCGAGCTCGGGCTCACGCCGAGGCTCGTCTCCCGCCCGGCCTCGGCGTCGCCGTCGGTCGGCATCGCCCGAGCCCACACGACTCAGAACGAGATCCTCATGCGCGCTGCGTTCGAGCGCTGAGGCCCGGCTCCTCCGATGCAGACGGGGGCTCCGATGCAGACGGGGGTTCCCGATCCGAATGGGCGCGCTTGTCCAACCCGGATTGGCGCCGCTTCCACAACAGCGGAGGCGCTACAGTCTAGAGTTGAGGTAACTTCTAAGATGTAGCACGACTGAGGAGCAAACGTGGCGATCTTCTTCATCGGCGACGAGCTCGTCGCGGGCTTCGGCGACGCGCGGGCTCTCGGCTGGACTGGGCGAGTCATGGCACGAACCCGCAGCGAACCGCCTATCATGCCAATAACCCTTGCCGTTCCGGGCGAAGACACAGCAGCACTGGCCAAACGCTGGGGCGACGAAGTGGCCCGACGCCTTCGCCACGATGAAGACAACCGTCTCATTATCGGTCTAGGATCCCATGCCCTCGACTCGGGCCAGACGCTTGCCCGCGCTCGGCTCCATCTCGCGAACATCCTCGATGCGGCTGCTCGAATGAAGCTCCGGTCCTTCATCGTGGGCCCTCCCCCGCGTCGGGAAGTGCCTTTCAAAATCCAGCTGGATCTGTCGAAAGCCTTCGGCGACGTCTGCGCTCGCCGCGATCTCCCTTACGTCGACACTTTCACTCCTCTCGTCGAGCATGAACAGTGGAACACCGACTTGTCGATGTCCAGCGGCTACGAACCACGCCAGGCCGGCTACGGCCTCATCGCATGGCTGGTTCTCCACAATGGGTGGAACGATTGGCTGGGAGTCCCGGCCGTCGGCGCGTCTTAGGCCCGCTTAGAGTCTTTAGATCAATTTAGACTCTTTAGTCCCACTTAGGGCCTAAACCACCCTTCAAGGCGTTCTCCCCGCGGCCTTGGCGACCGCGCCGACTCTTTGCCCAACCGCCTTACGTCTCTTGCTCAGTCATGTTCCGTGCTTCTTGGTGCCCATTGTTTTGCCGTCAGGCGATGTGAAGACAAAGCCTCCGCTGTGGTGCGCGATCGCGATTTTTTCGCGGTGAACTAGGGCATGGTGGTGCCAGCACAACAGGACGGCGTTCGCAAGGTCGGTTTTCCCGCCCGCTTCCCAGGGCAAGGCGTGATGAACCTGTCCATGGGAAATCGTGTCTCCGCATCCCGGATATCGGCATGTCCGATCTCTCGCGATGACCGCACGGGTTTGCGCGGGAGTGAACAGGCGTTTCTCCCTGCCCACGTCGAGCACTTCGCCGTTTGCCGAGAAAATGAGGCGTGAAACGGACGAATCGCAAACCAGCCTCGCCAGCTGGGTGGCAGACAGGGGCGAGCCGTCGTCTAAAACAGCAGGATCGTTCCCTCGTAAGGCATCAACGTCGGTCAGAGCAGGAATCGCCCCTAAAATCGTTCCAAATTCTTCTTGTTGGCTCACAGACGATTCCAGGCACGCGCCGAAACGCCCTTGCCCTCGACCAGCTTCACGGCATGCTTCCCCTAGGCAGCCTACACTGTCGCGGCGTTCATGGGCCGCAAACGCGTTGAGGACGCCAGAAGTTTGCCGCAACGGCGAGCCGGTGCGCTCGTCGAACTGGCCGGCGCGAAGCTTGACGAAGGCGGCCTCGGCAAAGGAGCAAGAATCCGACCGCATATTTTAGTGCACGTCCCCTTCGAGACTCTTCGCGGCTTGGAAAACGGGACGCCTCGTCCGGGAACTGAAAACGTGCAAGGCCGGAGTGTTGCGGGCGACGACGGCGTCGGCGAGGAACGCGACGGTTCGCCTTCAAAGGAGGGGATGCGGCTGTCGAAGGCGAGGACGGATCGGAGCCGTGGCAGCTCCGACCAACCGGAACGCCGCGACAGTGTAGGCT
>CAJPTB010000152.1 GCA_905373325.1 uncultured Ancrocorticia sp. | reverse complement strand
CGATTTGAGCGGCGGCGACGTCCCTCGTGCGGTCGGCGAAATCTTGCGCGCCCTGGAGGCGACGTGACGGGTTTGCGCGAGGGGCGGGCGGCTTTGCCCGCGAGGGCCGGATTGACGAGGCAGCGGGCGTCGCAGGCCGTCGATGGCGAAGGTTTTCCCGCGAGGGCGAGACGCCTCGGACGCCGGTCTCAAGCCGCGTGCGCCAAAGGGCGGAACGGCGTCGGCCGCGTCCAAGGCGACTTCCCTGCCAACAAGGCGGAAGCCAGAGTGGGTAAAGTGTATCCGTGATCATTCCGCAGCTCGAGGGCAGAACCCTCACGAAGGCACACGGCACCGGCAACGACTTCATTCTTGTGCCTGACTTCGCAGGCACGCTCGATCTGCCGGCCGAGGCCGTCGCTTCGGTATGCGACCGCCATTTCGGCATCGGCGCGGACGGGCTCATACGCGTCGTACGCACCGCCTCGGTTCCTGAGGCGGCCGACGTCGCCCGGGACTTTCCCGAAGCGGAATGGTTCATGGACTACCGCAACGCCGACGGCTCCATCGCGCAAATGTGCGGCAACGGCCTGAGAGTGTTCGTGCACTACCTGCGGGTCCAAGGCGTGATCGACCTCAAGGCAGGCCGGTCCGTGGACGTCGCGACCCGCGGCGGTGTCAAGACGGTTTCTTTCGACGGCGCCGTCTACACGATCGACATGGGCGAATACGGTCTGCCGCGCGGCGACGCCGGAGACGACACGCAAGTGACGGTTCCCGGGGTGGGCAAGCGGCCTGCGTTGAGCGTGACGATGCCCAATCCGCACACCGTTGTGCTCCTCGACAGCGCGAAGGAGCTCGAGGCGGCGCGATTGGCCGAGGCTCCGCAATACGAGCCGGTGCCGCCCGAGGGGACGAACCTTGAGCTCGTGGTCGCCGACCCCGGCGATCAACTCAGCCTTGGCGATCGAGTCAGTCTCGGAGGCCAAGTCGGTCTCGCCGATCAAATCTCTCCCGGAGGCCAGGACAATCGCGCCGATCAAGGCCTTGCCGGCCAACAGATGAGTCCGTCGAATCCGGCGCTCATGCGCGTGCTCGAGCGCGGAGTGGGGGAGACCCTCGCCTGCGGCACGGGAACCTGCGCCGCGGCCCTGGCCGTGCTTCTCTCGCGGGGAAAACGCGAGGGCGAAGTGCAGCTGCGCTCTCCGGGCGGTCCGCTGACCGTGCGCATCGAGGGGGGCCGCGCGTTTCTGACGGGGCCCGCGGTGCTCGTCGCCGAGTTCTCGCTCATCGGCGTTGCGGGATACAGCGGAGAATAGGCCTTCATCGATAGGTTGTCCGCGCCGGGAGGCGGCCTTTGACGGCGTTCTCCTCCTGTTGCGTACGGGTATGTGTATGAGAAATCGAGCTATGAGAGTGCACATAATTGCATTCTACGAAGTTGCTTGCCTCCATATGGGTGCGGTGATAGTCTGTCAATCGACAACCAAATGGTTGTCGATTGACAATCGGTGCAAACTAAATCGTCACGCGCAAGCCGCATCGTCACGTGATCGCAGCTGACGTTCAGCGATGGCGGTGTATAGGGCCCAACGCAGTTCTGAAAAAGGGCGGATTGCAGTTTTCGGATGCTCCGGCGCTCCGGATGTGCGCTTCCAGCGGTCTTTTGCCGCGGGCTTTGTCGCCGTGGTCATTTATGAACGACTGTACGACGAACTGTCTGTCGTGCCTCAAATTAATCTACGTATAATTTGAATGAAGCGAGGAGCAATGACTGCATACTCTGACGCCCCTATGCTTGTGGGCGGACTCAAGAAAGCTGCGATCGACGCATACATGCGGTCGTCGTGTGATTCCGCCTTAACTGACTACGAGGTCCACGACGACTACTATATGGTCAGTACTCTCGTCCCTCAGGGGCAGGCTGCTGCACCCTCCGATTCGCAGAGGATCACTCGTCCGGGCGATGACGGCGAAGGAGGCGGACGCACTAACGGTGACAGCACCATGGAGTACGTTCACAAGTTCAATGAAATCAGGGGTGCCATTGACGAAGTCGTGGAGCCTTGGCTCGATCTCCCCGATCCACAACGCATAAACACCGAGAAAGCGAAGGCTTTTGGCGTTGTTGGGATTCTGGCGGCCGACGTCAACATGCAGGCCGGAGCACCCGTTGGGGCGGGGGTCCTGCACAAGGCCTTAGACAGAGTGAATCAAAAGATCAATGATATGAGCGGGGCTACGGTCATGTCTTTCGGTTTGGACTTTATCGACCCACTACAGGGCGCTGTTCAAGGCATACAGGAAGGAGTCGCGTACTGGGGAGCGAGCTTGGCGGCTGAACAGAAAATGTTTGAGAGCGCACGATCTATCGTGTTAAATGCTATCGAGAAGTCCACCTCGATGTTTAGAGGGGGTGCGAATAGAAGCTATCGAAAGCTGGAATTTGCACTCAATATTGCTAACGAAGCGGTGGAAGCTTTTGACGCCTTCGTCGAGCCAACAGGTTTGTTAAAACATGGGTCGACTGCCGTCAAACTCGGTCTCAAGGGCATGAAAAAGGTAGCTAGTAAGGATGTCAAGGAGGAGGCCCCGGAAGACTACGACTCGGCGATGAAGGCGTTTAAGAGCGCCTTCGAAGCCATAGCGAATCGTGTGAAGCTCGCGGAAGAGAAAATCCAACAGACTTTTATTGACAACTATGAGGTGATGGAGGCCAACCACAAGAGGGTGGACATGTCAATGAAAACGCTTTCGTCGTCGGAGATCGGCAAGGCGGATAAGTTGAAGATCGATATGAACCACATTGACGACATAGTGAACAGAGCGATGCCTAAAGTCTCGGAGTCCCTCGAGGACGCGGCGAAAAAGACATCGGACGTTTTCTTGTCTGACTGCGTCCGAAGGGACCCTAGAGTCGGCGTGGGGGAATCTGGGCCTTCTAAGCAATTCGATCAGCTGAAGGTCCTGCTGTACAAGCTTCTCGCTGACCTGGCGTGGGAATCAAGGACCGGGACAAAGGATTTCGAGCTCGCTGTGCACTACATACAAACGCAGGACGGGCAATCGAAAGCCGCGCTCGATTCCTTTAACGAACAGGTCAGCAAGGGAAGCGGGCTCAGACCCTGGGACAAGAGACCCCACAATGTGAAAGGAGGGTACTCAATATCATGACTTTCATGACCTTAAAACGGTACGTTGTCATCAGAACCTTGGTCGTCGCCTTTGCCCTGCTGTGGATGGGCTGGCTGTACTTCAGCCGTCCTGAAGTGACTCTGCCCGCGGGCGCAGAAACATCGTCATGCCATCCTGTCGCCTGGAGATACCAGGGTGAGAACTACTCGTTGTTGACGGGCTTCGATGCGCCCGACTCGGAGCGGATTTGGGACTTTCTCGGCGAGTCCGTCAAAGACTCTAAAGATGCAGAGGAGTACTACCGCAGAGTCGAAGAGAGGATTGACCGTTCCTGCGAGATAGCTCGGTCGGATCGTCGCATGTTCATCAACGTAGCCGCGGTTGTCTCGGTCGGTTTGTTCCTTGCCGTTCCCAAGCCAAAGAAAGCGGAGCGATCGGAGCGAAACGACTCCCAATCGGGGCCGAATGACTCCGAGAGGGCGGAAGCCAAAGGCGCATAGGCTTTTAGCGTTTGCAGCCGCGAAGCCGACGTCGGCCCGTCTGAATACGCCGGTCGGCCTCATACATCGTGGTCGGCCTTGGGCCCCGGGGCAATCCCCCGGGGCAGGCGATCCCTCCCGGTTTGCCGTGCTCCGCCGAGGCAGGTCAGCCCCGTTCGTCCGAGTCGGTCTCTTCGCCTTCGCGAGGCGTTCTTGTGACGGCGAAGACCCGGAAGCCTTTCGCGGAGCCGACCTTTTCGCAGCCCCACCCTTGGCCGAGCATCCACGAGCGAAGCGAGTCTGCGCCGAGGTTCCTCTGAATCACGAGGTAGGCCGCGCCGTCGTCGGCGAGCCTTTCGATCCACGTCGTCAACAGCTCGTGAAGCCGCGCTTTGCCGATGCGCACCGGGGGGTTCGACCAGATGAGCTGGATTCTCCGCTCGCCCAAGGCCGCAAGCGCCTCGTCGGCGGCGAGGACCCGCGGCGAAAAACCTGCGCGCGCGGCGTTCTTGCGGGTCAGCTCGAGCGCGCGCCCGTTGACGTCCACCGCCCACACGTCCGCGCCCGCGGCTTCCTCGCACAGGGCGAGCGTCAACGGGCCCCATCCGCATCCCAGGTCGATCGCGAGATCTCCCGGCCCGAGGTCCGGTTCGGGTGCCTTGTGCAGCAGCACGGCAGTTCCCTTGTCCACGTGATCGGCGGAGAAGACGCCGCCCGACGTCGCGACCGCGTACTCGCGCCCCCGAAGGCCGACGCGCCGCTCGACCGTCGCCTCGTCGGAAGAGGGAGAGGGGGAAAAATAATGCTCGTTTGCCACGCAACAAGTCTAGCCTGCGAAGCGGCGAGCCAAGCGAGCGGCGCAAACGCCAAAGCGAAGAGCCGAAGGCGCGGTCCGACGGCACCGACGCAAGGCGGCGACCGGGCAAGACGGCGACCCTAAGGTGCCGGGAGCAAAGGCGTTCGGTCCCTCAGGCGCACGCAAGTAGGCCCCTGGGCGCCACGGCCCAGAGAGCGAGGGTGTTCAACATGTCGGGCATGCCGGTTGGAGTCTGGCGCCACGGTGCCGGGAGCGAAGGCGTTCGACATGTCGGGCATGCCGGTTGGAGTCTGGCGGCCTCAGGGTTCCGGGAACAAAGGCGACGCGACGGGGGGGGAGAGACGGAGCAGGGACGCCTCCGTGAAGGGCCTTCCCGCGCGTCGCTTTCATGGGATAATGAGCGTATATGAACGAATCAACGAGCGGAGCGGGCTCCTCTGAATCTCGCATCGACCTGCACACCGCCGAAGGCACCGCCCTGCAGGCGGTGTCCCATGAGGATGCGGGCTGGTCCGGCGACGCACTCGAAAGGGAAGAGCGATCCTCCCTTCAGCGGATCCAGGGCCTGGAAGCGGGAATTTCACGCGAAGAGGGCGTCGACGTCGAATACCGGCAGGTTCGCCTCGAGCGGGTCGTCCTCGTCGGCCTGTGGAGCGAGGGCAGCGCGAGCCAGGCCGAGGAATCTCTGCGCGAGCTCGCCGCGCTGGCGGAGACGGCAGGCTCGAAGGTCCTCGACGGTCTGATCCAGCGGCGCGCATTCCCGGACCCGGCAACGTACCTGGGGTCTGGAAAGGCGCATGAGCTTGCCGATCTCGTCGCCTCGCTCGAGGCGGACACCGTGATCGCCGATTCCGAGCTCGCCCCGTCGCAGCGGCGCGCGCTCGAGGACATCGTCAAGGTCAAGGTCATCGACCGCACCGCGCTCATCCTCGACATTTTCG
>CAJPTB010000151.1 GCA_905373325.1 uncultured Ancrocorticia sp. | reverse complement strand
TCGCCTGCGCCGAATCTCTCACCGGCGGAGCGCTGTGCTCGGCTTTCGTCGAGATTCCGGGCGCCTCCGCAGTGCTTCGGGGCTCCGTCACCGCATACGCAGTGGATCTCAAAGCCTCGATTCTGGGAGTCGATGGCGAATTGCTTCGAACGAAGGGGCCCGTGGAAGAGCGTGTCGCCCTCGATATGGCGCGCGGCGCCTGCGGGCTTCTGGGGGCCGACGTCGCCCTTGCCACCACCGGCGTCGCCGGGCCGGGCCCGGCAGACGGGCATGCGGCCGGAACCGTGTGGGTCGCATGCGCGGGAAAGCTGGGGGAGCGCGCGCGTCTTTGCCGTTTCTCCGGCGGCCGGTCGGACGTCCGAGCCCAGTCCGTCAAAGCGGCCGTGGACCTTCTGGCAGAGCTTCTTTGCATGACTCCCAGGTAATGCTCAGAATCGGTTGGTAAAAATACAGTCAGGAACGGTGAAGCTCGCTTTTCCGAAAACCAGGCGGGAACAAATTTGTGACCGACCGCGTTGAAGAAGGTGATGACCATGGAGCTACGTACCGGCGTCAACCGGAAGTTTGAGAGCGCGCCCCGAGTCGCCAATCGCCCTGTGCCTGCGGAGCAGGCGCTTTTGCGTCGCGAACTCGGCGAGGTGCTACGTGAATACAGGCAGCGCCAGGGTCGGACGTTGCGTGAAGTCTCCTCTGATGCGAGGGTCTCGCTCGGTTACCTGTCGGAGGTCGAGCGCGGGCAGAAAGAGGCTTCGTCGGAGCTGCTGTCGTCCATTTGCAAGGCGCTCAACGTGCCTCTGAGCCATGTCTTGCGCCTCGTCGCCGACCGCGTCGATTTTGCCGAAGGCCGCGTGCCTCCGCGGATGCGCGTTCCCGACTCGGTTCCCGAATCGCTCGTCCGTTCAGAGCTCGAGAGTGCGCGAATCTGAGTTCTGGGCAAATCTTGAATGGGCCTTTCCCCGAGGAAGAGGCCGCAGTCTTGCCCAGGACCTTTTTCTGAGCGAGCTTGGCGGCGCGAGTCCCGCCGAGGCGTTGAGGGAAGGCCAAGCCCCGCAAGCCGTTTGGAATGCGGTGTGCCAGGCGATGGACTTGCCTGAGAGCTACAGGTTTCTCCATCGCATTGGGTCCGACGACCGGGAGCGTTTGCCCTAGCCCTCCCCGCTCCTTTTTGCAATGTCGGTTATGCTGCGCCTGCCCGATGCCGCGGAAAGGTGCGGAGTTTCTTTCTCAAGCGGCGTTTTCGACACGCTGCAATGAATATGACTCGAACGCGTGTGCGGTGTACTGTGGTGCACGGGCTGCGCGGGCGGCCTACTTATCAACAGGTTTGGAAAGTAGGCCGCTTTTGTGTCGGAGGTCGGACATAGCGTAGTCCCAGACGGCCGCTCGGCGAGGGATGGCCGCGACGAAGACCTGCTCTGTCCACCCACTCGACACAAAGGAATGAAGATGGCAGCTAAAAGCGAGGACCGCGCCAAGGCCCTGGATGTGGCCCTGTCGCAGATCGACCGGCAGTTCGGCAAAGGATCGGTCATGCGTCTGGGCGACCACGTCCAGACGAAGATTCAAGTGATTCCCACCGGGGCCACGTCGCTTGACGTCGCATTGGGCGTGGGAGGCCTTCCGCGGGGAAGGGTCATCGAAGTCTACGGCCCGGAGTCTTCGGGCAAAACGACGGTTGCCCTTCACGCCGTGGCGAATGCCCAGAAAAACGGCGGCATCGCAGCATTCATCGACGCGGAGCACGCCTTGGACCCCGAGTACGCAAAGAAACTCGGCGTCGACACCGACGCCCTCATCGTTTCCCAGCCAGACACCGGCGAGCAGGCCCTCGAGATCGCCGACATGCTCATCCGCTCCGGCGCGTTGGACATCATCGTCGTCGATTCCGTGGCCGCGCTTGTGCCCAAGGCGGAAATCGAAGGCGAAATGGGCGATTCGCACGTCGGCCTCCAAGCTCGCCTCATGAGCCAGGCGCTTCGCAAGATCACGGGCGCTCTGTCGGCTTCCGGCACCACCGCCATTTTCATCAACCAGCTGCGAGAGAAGATCGGCGTTTTCTTCGGAAATCCCGAGACGACGACGGGCGGCAAGGCCCTCAAGTTCTACGCCTCTGTGCGCCTGGATGTGCGCAGGATCGAAACCCTCAAGGAGGGCTCCGAGCCGGTGGGCAATCGCACTCGGGTCAAGGTCGTCAAGAACAAGATGGCCCCTCCCTTCAAACAGGCGGAATTCGACATCATGTACGGTCAGGGAATCTCCCGCGAGGGATGCATCATCGACATGGGCGTCGACGGCGGCATCGTCCGCAAATCGGGGGCCTGGTACACCTACGACGGCGATCAGCTCGGCCAGGGCAAAGAGAAAGCGCGGCACTTCCTTCGGGACAACCCCGAGATCGCCGATGAGATCGAAGGCAAGATCCTCGTGAAGATGGGGATCGCGACCGAGCCAGACGAGGGAAAGGACGTGCAGAATGCGGCAGACGAGGTCTGACGTCATGGAGCTGAGCCGGTCGGAATGGCTCGAAAAGGGACGCGCGATCGTCGTTCGGCAGCTGTCGATGATGGACCGCTCCCGCCGCCAGCTCGACGAGGCAATGGCCAAGCGGGGCGTTCCTGACGACGTGCGCAGCGAGGTCCTCGATCGCTACACCGAGCTCGGGCTGATCGACGACGCCCATTTCGCCGACGCGCTCGTGCAGACCCGGTTGGCGGGAGCAGGGACGTCGCGCCGCGTCATCGCCGAGGAGCTTCGGCGAAAGGGCATCGACGCGGACATCGTCGAGGCCGCGGTCGGAGTGATCGACGACGCCGAAGAGCTGGGCACGGCGACCCGTCTTGCTCTCAAGCGCCTCGAACGGGGAAGCGGGGACCGCGCAAGCCTCCAGCAGCGAGTTTACGCCGCCTTAACGCGGCGCGGTTTTTCCCACGACGTCTGCTCGACCGCTTTGCGGCAGGCCAACGAGCTGTTGGGGGCCGAAGATTCCGCAGCGAGCTGGACGGATTGAAAGTGGACTAGACTTACTCGCGATGTCAGCTGTAGAACTCCCGCTTACGTATGCAATTCGCACGCTCGGATGCCAAATGAATGTGCACGACTCCGAGCGTTTGGCCGGCCTCCTTGAGAACGCCGGCTATGTCCCCGTCGCCGTCGTGCCCGAAAAGGCCGCGCGGGCGACGGAGGCGGGGGACCAAGGCGCGGACGTCGTCGTCGTCAACACTTGCAGCGTGAGAGAAAACGCGGCGACCCGCCTTTTCGGCAATCTCGGCCAACTGGCGGCGGTCAAACGCGAGAGGCCGGGCATGCAGATCGCCGTCGGCGGCTGCTTGGCGCAGCAGATGCGCGGCGGGATCATTGAGAAGGCGCCGTGGGTCGACGCCGTGCTCGGCACCCACAATCTCGACGTCCTTCCCGCCCTCCTCGAGCGCGCGCGGCACAACGCCGAGGCTGCGGTCGAGATCGAGGAATCGCTCAAGGTGTTCCCGTCGACGCTTCCCACCCGCCGCGAGAGTGCATTTGCGGCGTGGGTGTCGATCTCCGTCGGGTGCAACAACACCTGCACGTTCTGCATCGTGCCGCATCTCCGAGGCAAGGAACGCGACCGAAGGCCCGGGGAGGTCCTCGCCGAAGTCGAAGCGGTCGTCTCCGAGGGCGCCATCGAGGTGACTCTTCTGGGCCAGAACGTCAATTCCTACGGAGTGGGCTTCGGCGACAGGCAGGCTTTTGCCAAGCTGCTGCGAGCCTGCGGCGAGATTGAGGGATTGGAGCGCGTGCGCTTCACATCGCCGCACCCGGCCGCCTTTTCCGACGAGGTCATCGCGGCGATGGCGGAGACGCCCTCGGTTATGCCCTCTTTGCACATGCCGCTCCAATCGGGTTCGGACCGGGTGCTTCGCGCCATGCGCCGCTCCTACCGCTCCTCGCGTTTCCTCGGCATCCTGGACCGGGTTCGCGCGAGAATGCCCGAGGCGGCCATCACAACCGACATCATCGTCGGGTTTCCGGGCGAAACGGATGAGGACTTCGAGGCAACCCTTGACGTGGTCGAACGTTCGCGCTTCGCCTCCGCGTACACTTTCATCTATTCGCCGCGCCCGGGGACTCCGGCGGCGGACATGGACAACCAGGTCGACCCCGAGGTCGTCTCGGACAGATATCGCCGACTTGTCGCCCTTCAAGAGCGCATCTCGACGGAGGAGAACAAAGCGAAAGAAGGCTCGGCCGTCGAAGTGCTCATCTCCGAAGGAGAGGGGCGCAAGGACGCCGAAACCGAGCGTGTCAGCGGCAGGGCGGCGGACAACCGCCTGGTCCACGTCGCCCTTCCCGCGGGAATCGACGCGGGGGATCGACCTCGTCCGGGGGACATGGTTCGCGCCGTCGTCACTCACGGCGCCCCGCACCACCTCGTTGCGGATTCGGCGCTCGCCGGGGGGCTTTTCGAAGTTCGCAGGACCCGGGCGGGCGAGGCGTGGGCCGCGCACCGGCGGCGCACGGAGCAGCTGACCGCCGAGGCCGAGGGCCGCGCCCCCGTTTCCCTTGGAATGCCGACGATTCGCAGGCGTTCCGCGCCCTGAGAAGAGTCTGAAAGGAATCCACCGTGGCGGTGATCGGCATTGTCGGGCCGACGGCGTCGGGAAAAACGGCCCTCTCGCTGGAGCTTGCCGAAGCCCTCGGCGGAGCAGACTCGGTTGAGATCGTCTCCGCCGACGCCATGCAGCTGTATCGGGGCATGGATGTGGGGACCGCGAAAATTCCCCCGGCTGAGCGGCGCGGAATCGTCCATCGCCAAATCGACGTGCTTGACGTCCTCGACGAGGCGAGCGTCGCCGCATACCAGCGCAGCGCTCGGGCTGACGTCGACGCAATCCTCGCCGCGGGAAAGACCCCCGTGGCGGTGGGAGGCTCGGGCCTGTACGTTTCGGGGCTGCTTGACCGGCTCGACTTTCCGGGGCGAGATCGCCGCATTCGCGCCGAGCTCGAGTCGCTGCTGGAGAAGGAGGGCCCGGGGCCGTTGCTCGAGGAGCTTGCCCGCAAGGACCCACAGGCGTACGAGGCCATGGATTTGGCTAACACCCGCCGTCTGGTGCGGGCGCTTGAGGCGATCCGGGTGACGGGCAGGCCCTACACTCCGCGCTTTCCCCGGCACACC
Source organism: uncultured Ancrocorticia sp. (assembly GCA_905373325.1). Lineage (GTDB taxonomy): Bacteria > Actinomycetota > Actinomycetes > Actinomycetales > Actinomycetaceae > Peptidiphaga. The sequence continues at coordinate 247 of CAJPTB010000151.1, read as the reverse complement.
GCCCACTATCCGAACGTTCGCCTCTTCGGGGCGTTCCGCGACTCCGACGTGCTCAACGCGGCGATCGACCGCAGGGCCAAGGAGATGATGGCCTCGGGGCTCGTCGAAGAGACGCGCGAGCTCATGGGCCGCGGGCTGGCCGATTCTCCCACCGCCGGAAAAGCGACCGGATACGCAGAGGCGATGGCCGTCATCGAGGGTCGGATGCGAATCGAGGACGCCGTCGAATCGATGTGTCTGGCTACGC
>CAJPTB010000150.1 GCA_905373325.1 uncultured Ancrocorticia sp. | reverse complement strand
GCCTTCAGCTCGTCCGTGACGGCCGCCATGACCTTCTCCGTCGGGGCGACGGGCGAGGCCGACTTTCGCGGGGCGGAGGAGGACGACGCGGCAGACGGGCCAGGCGTGGGAGCCGCGGACGTTGGGCTCGTCGATTGCGAGGCGCCCGAAGCCTGCGCGGAGGCGACCGCGCCCGGATTCGCTTTCGGCTTGCCGCCGTCGGCTTCCTCCGAGGCCGACGAGCACGCCGAACCCGCGAGGAGGAGGGCGGCGCACGCGGCGCTGAGACGAGTTTTCATAGATGTACCTCCTTGAGTGCGGCGTCGAGGTCCCTCCATAGATCCTCGACGTCCTCAATGCCGACGCTCACGCGCAGCAGGTCCTCCGGAACGGTTGCGGCTTCCGTGGGAAAGCGGCGGCGTCGCTCGAAGCTAGACTCTACCCCGCCGAGCGAGGTCGCGGGCAACCATATCCGGACGAAGCGCCCGAGCTCCTCGGCGGCCCGCACCCCGCCGACGGGCCTCATCGTGAGGACGCCGCCGAAACAGGACATGAGCCGCTTGGCGCGCTCGTGCTGCGGATGGGAGGGAAGCGACGGGTGGCGGACCTCGGCGACGAGGGGGTGTTCCTCCAGCCGGCGGGCGAGCTCGGCGGCGTTCGCCCAGATGCGCTCCATCCGCAAGGGGAACGTGCGCATTGAGCGCAGCAGAAGCCAAGCTTCGACCGGGCCCGCGACCCCGCCGGAGTCGGTGCGCTCCTCGTGCAGGGCTTCGTGAAGGTCGCCGCGCGAGGCCAGCGCGGCGCCGAGGACGACGTCGGAATGCCCGGACAGGTACTTCGTCGCCGAATGGACGACGACGTCGGCGCCCGCCTCGAGGGGGCGCTGCCCGAGAGGCGTGGCGAAGGTGTTGTCGACCGCCACGAGCGCGCCGGCATCGTGAGCGGCTTCACAGATCGCAGGGATGTCGGCGACCTCGAGCATAGGGTTCGTGGGCGATTCGATCCACACGAGCCCCGCGGCCTTGCCGTCCGCGCGGATCGCGGCGACGACGGCGTCGGTGTCCGCGACGTCGACCTCGCGGACCTGGCCGCCTTCGCGCGTTGAACGGTCGTGGGCCACGATGAGCGAGGCGTGGTAGGCGTGCCGGGGCATGACGATGGGAGCCCCCGGTCGATTCAGATGCATGGCGTTCGCCACTGCCGCCATGCCCGAGGAATGGAGGAGTGCCGGCAGGGGAGAGCCCTCTAGCTCGGCGATCAGCTCCTCGGCCGGATGCCACGTCTCGTTGGACCATCGCGAGTAAAGCATGGATCCGTCTGGAGAACCAATCGAGTGGTAAGTTGACGAAAGCGTGATCGGCGGGTTGACAGGAGAGCCTTGGGAGCGTGTCGGCCGTGCCGTTGCCACGGCGATGGTCGCAGGTGCGAGGCCATGATTTTCACTCATACGATGTAGGCTATCGCTTTAGTGGTACCGAAAGTGGAAGGTGACCGGATAATGGCAAAGACGCGTGTGGCCCTCATCTACGGCGGGGCTTCGGGCGAGCATTCGGTTTCGTGTATGACCGCCGCATCGGTTTTACGCGCTATGGACCCGGACAAGTACGACGTCGTCCCCATCGGGATACGGCGCGACGGCACGTGGGTTCCCGGATCCGCGGACCCCGATGCGCTGGAGGCGGCCGGCCCCCAAGGAGAGGTCGGCGGATCCCCCAGCCGTGTGCTCATGGAGATCGGGGGAACGCCGCGCGCCCTGACCGTCGTCGAATCGGAGGGCGGCGAGCCTGTCGTTGAGGCGCTCGGAAGCTTCGACGTGGCGTTCCCGCTGCTTCACGGCCCCTTCGGAGAGGACGGGACGATCCAGGGATTCCTCGAAATGGCGGGCGTTCCCTACGTCGGCTGCGGAGTGTTCGCCTCGGCCGCCGGAATGGACAAGCACTTCATGAAGGTCGTCCTGGAGTCGGCGGGCATCGCCGTCGCCCCGTACGTGCTCGTCGCTCCCAGAAGGTGGCGGACGGAGAAAGGGCAGATCCTCGCGGAGATCGCGGAGAAGCTGACCTTCCCCGTGTTCGTCAAGCCCGCGCGCGCAGGGTCGTCCTTGGGAATCGGCAAGGTTATAGAGCCCGGCGGGCTTGAAGAGGCGATCGCCGCGGCGCAGAAGGTCGACCCGAAGGTGATCGTCGAGCAGGGAGTCAAAGGCCGGGAGGTCGAGTGCGCCGTGCTCGGCGGCAGGGGCGACGCCGCCCCCCGAACGTCGATCCTGGGCGAGATCGTCATGGACGGGACCGATTGGTACGACTTCGAGACGAAGTACATCCAGACGGAAGGCTTCCATATGGCCGTTCCCGCGCCGGTTGAGGCCGACGTCGAAGCCGAGGCTCGGCAAATCGCCGCGAGGGTCTTCGAGGCCTTCGACTGCGAGGGAATGACCCGGGTCGACTTCTTCCTGACCGACGACGGCGAAATACTCGTCAACGAGCACAACACGATTCCCGGCTTCACGGAATTCTCTATGTATCCGATCCTTTGGGAACACACGGGAATCCCGTATTCCGAGCTCATCGACGAGCTTGTCGCCCTCGCACTCGAACGCCCCGTGGGCCTGCGGTAAAGGCCTCTGCGAACGTTCGATTTGTCCCGTGGACGCGATCGGCGAAGCCCCGGCGGGCCGCCTCACGCACAAGGTCGCATCCACAGATTGAAGGTTAATGTTGTCTAACGGCGGATTCTCACCCTCCCCGGAACTAAGAAGAACTCGACGCTCACCTGGAAGGCATCGAGCCGAGGCTGCGGCGCCCCCGAGCCCAAAGGCGCCCGCTGACCGAGCGACGGCCCCGGAAGAAAAGGCGGTCGCCGAACGATCGACTGCCCCGGACCCAAAGGCGCCTGCTGAACGATCGGCGCCCCCGGATCGAAAGACCGGCTTGAAGATCGGTTACATCGTCGGTTCGCTGTCAAAGGAATCGCTCAATCGAGGATTGGCCAAAGCCTTCATCACCGTCGCGCCCCTCGGCGTCGATTTCGTGGAGCTGCCCATAGCCGACCTTCCGATGTACAACCGCGACCTCGACGGGAACTGGCCGCAAATCGCCCTGGACTTCAAGCAGTCCATCCTCGGCGTCGACGGCATTGTGTTCATCACGCCAGAGCACAACCGCATGTACTCGGCGCCGCTGGCCAACGCCATCGAATGGGGGTCGCGCCCGTTCGGAAGCTCGGCGTGGTCCGGCAAGCCCGTCGCCGTCACGGGCACCGCTCCGAGCAACGAGGCCACCGGGCTCGCGCAGGTCCATCTTCGGGCGCCTCTTGTGTTCTGCGGCTCGACGGTCTATCCGGCCGAGGTCTACATCAACGCGGTCGATGCGGGAATCACGCCGGAAGGCCTTTTCGCCGAGAGTGCAAGGCCTTATCTTCAGGAGTTCATCTCCGGCTTCATCGACTTCGTCGAAGAGTTCTACCGCGATTGACCGGCGAGTCGATTTCGTCGTCAGCATATGGCGTTTCTCGGTTGGCGTTCAGCGCGTATAATTGTTGAACATTCATTCAATTCGGGAGGCCCGCATGCCTTCCGCGCGACGAAAGGCATATATGAAGATCGCTTACATGGTCGGATCGCTTTCTTCGACGTCCCTCAACAGGGGCCTGGCCAAGGCCCTCGTTTCCCTCGCCCCCGAGGGCGTCGAATTCATCGACCTCGACATCGGCAGCCTTCCGCTGTACAACCGCGACTACGACGGCAACTGGCCCGAAGTCGCCACGGCCTTCAAGAAGGCCGTCGACGAGGCCGACGGCGTCGTCATCATCACGCCCGAGCACAATCGCATGTACTCCGCGGCCGTTGCCAACGCCGTCGAATGGTCCTCCCGCCCCTGGGGAACCGCCTCGCTCGCGGGCAAGCCGGTCGCGCTGGCCGGAGTCTCGCCGAGCCCCGTTGCGACGGGGATCGCCCAGACGCATCTGCGAGGCCCGCTTGCGTTCTTCGGCTCGAAGCTCTACCCGCATGAGGCGTACGTCAACGCACAGCAGGCGGGGATCACACCCGAGGGAGGCGTAGCCGAGGGCTCGCGCGATTTCCTCGCCCAGTTCATCGGCGGCTTCGTCGATTTCGTCAAGGCGTCGGAATGACTCTCCCTCGGGTGATCGCTGTGCGCTAGCGTCGCGCGGCGCGATCGGAGCGTTCGACGCAAACCGTCGCCGCCGCCAGAAGCGCTGCGCACAGCCACAGAGAGGGTTTGACTCCGTCGACGAAAGGCTGGCCGGGAAGGTACTTTCCGTGCGCCGTGAAGATCGCCGTGCATGCCGCTATGCCGATCGCCACTCCTAGGTGGCGCAGAGTCGAATTGACGCCCGAGGCGACCGCGCGTCGGTCTGCGGAAACGCCCTGGAGGGCGCCGGTCGCCAACGGGGCGAAGCTCAGTCCCATTCCGAGTCCGGCGACTGCCATGGGCGCTATGCAATCGCCGTAAGGGACATCGGCCCCGACCTTCACGGCGAACCACGCGAGCGCGACCGTCTGAAGGAACATTCCGGAGACGAGCACGCGCCGAACTCCCAGTCGTTTGACGAGTCCGCCGGAGGCGGGGGAGACGAACAGCGGCACGAGGGTCCATGGGCCGGCTCGCAGCCCCGCTTCGAATGCGCTGTATCCGAGTGTGATCTGGAGGAACTGGCTCAAGAAGAAGATCGCCCCGAAAACGCCTGCCGCAAAGAGAACCGTTGCCGCATTGACCAGCGAGAAACGCCGGTTGGCAAACAAACTCAAAGGCATGACGGGGGCTTTTGCCGAGCGTTCCCTGAGAAGGAAGAGAGCCAGGCAGGTTCCGGCAACCGCGAAGCCACCGACGGTCAGGCCGTCGGTCCAGCCCCTGGCCGGGCCTTCGACGACAGCCCATGTCAGCGGGAAGACGAATCCGACGCCGAGAGCGATTCCCGGCAGGTCCGCTCCTTTTGAGCCGGCTGCGGCCCGGGGGAGGAATCGCGGAACGAACGGCAAGCACAGGGCGCCGATCGGAACATTGATCCAGAAGACGACCGACCAGTGCAGCCCCGAGACGACCGCGCCCCCGAGAAGCGGGCCCGTCGCTATTCCGAGGCCGTTGACTCCGCCCCACACGCCTATCGCGAGTTCGCGCAGGCGCCGAGGGACGGCGTCGACGAGGAGGGCGAGGGAAAGCGTCACGATCGCCGCGCCTCCCGCCCCTTGGATTGCTCGGGCGACGATGAGCGCCTGCGGCGTCGGAGCGAGGGCGCAAGCTGCCGAAGCCGCTGCAAAAACGGCGATTCCGCAGGAGAAGATGCGGCGGCGTCCGAATCTGTCGCCCAGTGCGGCCATCGGGAGGAGGGCCGAGGCGAGAACTAGGGTGTAGGCGTTGACGAACCACTGCAATTGGGCGACAGATTCGGACGCCGCCGCATCTTCTCC